>JACDHQ010000342.1 GCA_013820975.1 Gemmatimonadaceae bacterium | reverse complement strand
GACTGGTATCGCAACGTCTTCGCGATCGTCGGTGGCAGCCACCAGGCGAACTTCGACGGCACGACCATCGACTTGCAGAAGCATGCGTACCTCGGCATCGAGTTCCCGAACTACTGGAACCTGCGGACGTTCGTGATCAACGACGCAACGAGCTTCGACGACCGGCGCACCCGGGGCGGGCCGACGGTCAAGGTGGCCGGCAATACCTTCGGTCACTTGCAGGTATCGACCGATCCCCGCCGCGGCGCCGTCTTCGACGTTCAGCTGCGTGGAGCCACCGGCGTCGATGGAACGAAGATGTACGCGTTCGCGCCCGGCGTCGCGCTCAAGCCGGCGGCGAACCTCTTCGTGCAGCTCAGCCCCTCGTACAGCCATGACGAGCAGTCGCAGCAGTACATCCGCCGCCAGGCCGATGCGACGGCGACCGCGTTCGGCGGTGCGCGCTACGTCTTCAGCCACCTCGAGACGCGCATCATGTCGCTCAACACGCGCGTCAACTGGACGATGCGCCCGGCGCTCACGCTGCAGGTGTTCGCCCAGCCCTTCTTCGCGAGCGGCGACTACTCCCGGTTCCGCGAGTTCGCCGCGCCGCGGACGCTGGAAATGCTCGACTACGGGACGGACATCGGCACGATCGCGCAGGATCCCGCAACCCGGGCCTACACTGTAGATCCCGACGGCCCGGCCGGCCCGGCCGCACCGTTCACCGTCACCGATCCCAATTTCAGCTCCCGATCACTCCGCGGGACGGCGGTGCTCCGCTGGGAGTACCGCCCGGGATCGACGATGTTCTTCGTCTGGACCCAGCAGCGCTCCGGGGTGTCGCATTTCGGGGATTACGACTTCGGCCGCGACTCGCGTGCACTCCTCGGTGACCGCCCCGACAACGTGTTCCTGGTGAAGGCCACCTACTGGATCGGACGCTGAACGGCGGTAGCGAGCGGGGGTCGGGGGTCGCGTAACGTCTGGCCCCGGCTCACGCGCGCGTGTAAGCTGGAGTCATGATCCGACTCCTCGCCCTCGCCGCCGTCGCCGCGGCCTGCACCGTACCGGCGCCGCTCGACACGCAAGCGCCGGCGGCGCCGGCGCCCTACGACATCGTCGTCGTCAACGGCACGGTCGTGGACGGCACCGGTGCGGCACGGTATCGGGCCGACATCGGCATCCGTGATGGCCGCATCGTGCGCGTGTCGCGCGCCTCGTTGGCCGGCGAGCCGGCGCGGCGGACGATCGACGCTACCGGGCGCGTCGTCGCGCCGGGATTCATCGACATGCACGCGCACATCGAGCCGATCTTCCGGCTTCCCGGTGCCGAGAGCCTTCTGCGGCAGGGGGTGACGCTCGCGGTGGGTGGACCCGATGGCGGCGGGCCGTGGCCGGTCGGCCGCTGGCTTGACTCCGTGACTTCCACGGGTGTGGGCATCAACGTGGCCACCCTCGTGGGACACAACACCATTCGTCGCAGTGTGATGGGAACGGCGAATCGTGCGCCGACCGCTGCGGAGCTCGCACGGATGCAGGGGATGGTCGCGCAGGCGATGGGCGAAGGCGCGTTCGGGCTGTCGTCGGGGCTCGAGTACGTGCCGGGCGTGTTCGCCCGCGGCGACGAGGTGGCAGCGCTGGCGCGGGCCGCGGCCGATTCATCGGGCGTCTACACCTCGCACGTCCGCGACGAGGCGGGTGGGCTCATGGCCTCGGTGCGCGAGACGATCGAGGTGGGACGGCAGGCCCGCATTCCCGTCGTGATCACGCACGCCAAGGTGGTCGGCCGTCCCAACTGGGGACGCAGCGCCGACATGCTCGCGGCGGTGGACGCGGCGCGGGCGGATGGCATCGATGCGATGCTCGATGTCTATCCGTACACCGCGAGCAGCACCGGCCTGGGGATCCTCATCCCGAGCTGGGCACTGGCCGGTGGCGACTCGGCCTTCGCGCGCCGCGTGCGCGACGGGGCGACGCGCGACAGCATCGTGCGCGGGATCATTCACCTCGTCGAGACGGAGCGTGGCGGCGGCGACCTGGAGTTCGTGCAGTTTGCCCGCGTTCCGTGGAACCGCGAGCTCGAAGGACGGCGCCTCGCGGACTGGGCGCGCAGCCGCGGCCTCGTGCCGTCGCCGCAGGTCGGTGCCGACCTCCTCATCGAGGCGATGCTGACTGGCGGCGCGGGCGCGGTGTATCACGTGATGAGCGAGGACGACGTGCGGCGCATCATGGCGCATCCGCATGCGACGATCGCCTCCGACGGTGGGCTCACGCGCCCCGGCGATGGCACGCCCCATCCGCGCGCCTACGGCACCTTCCCCCGCGTGCTCGCGCGCTACGTGCGGGAGCAGCAGGTGATGACGCTCGAGCAGGCAGTCATGAAGATGACGTCGCTGCCCGCCGCGCGACTTCGGCTCGGGGATCGTGGCCGCATCGCGGAGGGGCTCGCCGCCGACCTCGTCATCTTCGACGCCGCGACCGTCGCGGATCGCGCGACATTCGCCGACCCGCACCAGTATCCCGACGGCATTCCCTTTGTGCTGGTGAATGGCGTGGTGGCGGTGGACGGCGGGGTGCCGACGCCGGCGCGGGCGGGGCAGGCGCTGCGCCGACCCCGCGACTAGCATAGCGCCGTCGGACTCCGCGGCGACGGACCGCCGCGGCCGCAGGTACGGGCTCGCTCGCCGCCGGCGATCCAGATCGACCACGACTCGCCGGTATCCAACGCAATCGCCTCGGCAGCCACGGTCACGCGGCTCCCGATCATGCCGGTGATGCGGCTGGCCAGCATCGCCGCCCCGGCATCCCCCACCGGCTTGCCCAGGTGCTTCACGCGGACCACCGGATCGCCGGTGCGCCGCATCTCGAACGTCCACCCGACCACCGGTCCGGCCTCGGCGGTCGGCCACGCCACGCCGAGCGCGGCGCTCACACGCTGCCGCAGCATCGGGACGTCCGGCTGTGCGGGGAGCGCGACGGGTGCGGTCGCGCGCCGCTGGTCGGCCGTCAGCGTGGCCAGCGCTTCTGCATCCGGGACGGCGATCACCGAGACGTCGGGCTCGACGCCGGCGACCGCCTCCGCAATCCGTTCGGATGCGGAGCTGTCCCCCGACAGCACGTCCGTCTCGAGCGGACCCGCATCGACGTCGTTGGAGCCGAGCAGCACGAAGCTCAGGGCGGCCAGCACGACGATGGCGGAAAAGTTGGCGGTGAACAGGAGGCCGGCGCCCGACGCGATGGCGACCGACCCCGTGCCGACGCCATAACCGGTCACGCACAGCGGCGGCACGAGCGCGATGCCGATCGCGGTGCCTGCCGCAGCCGCCGTCGTGTCCGCGGCCACCCGCACCGTGGTGTAGGCGGCCGTCAGCGCGCAGAAGGCCGCGAGGATCAGGTCGAGCGCCGTCGGCGCCGTGCGCGAGGCGATCTCGGACGTCACCTCGTGGAAGGGGAGCAGCACGGTGATCATCGCCGCGCTCACGATCACCCACACCACGCTCATGAAGACGCGGATGAATGAGCGGATCACCAGCAGCGACGAGCCGACGGCGAACCCCATGCCCAGCTCGATGATCGGCCCCATGAGCGGCGACACGAGCATCGCCCCGATCACCACGGCGGTGCTGCCGAGCACGAGCCCGAGGGTCGCGATGCCCATCGAGAGCGTGAGCTGGAGCCAGTAGCCGGGCGCCCGGCGCGCGTTGCTCTGCAGCATGGCGACGACGGTGCCCGCGCGACTTTCCGGCGTGAGGTCGAGCGCCGCGGCGAGGTCGCGCTGGACGGCGGCGCTGGCGACCACGAGGATGCGCCAGGCGC
>JACDHQ010000341.1 GCA_013820975.1 Gemmatimonadaceae bacterium | reverse complement strand
CGATATGCCCGAACTGCTCGATGCGTCGCGCGAGTTCTCGCTCGCGGAACCCGACCCGTTCGAGCTGGGGTCCTGACAGTGCGATGTAATCGTTCACCTCGTACACCCGCAGCGCGGTTGCTCCCTGGCGAACCCCGGTCGGCATGAGACGGCCGCCGGGGATGAACAGTGACCGCATCCGGTTCCAGTCTCGCGGCTGGCCGGCCGGCCCGGAGATCACGTCGTACAGCGCCGTGATGATCGCATCGATCGACGCGACGTCGGCAGGCGCGGCGGCCGGGACGAGGACGACGACGGGGCCCGCAACCGTGGCCGGCGCGGGGACGGCCTGCGCCGACGCCGCGACGGAGCCCAACGTGATGGCGAGAACCGATGTTGCGAGGAGCGACGTGACCGAGCGCATGGGCGGGGGATTCCAGGTGGTAGGTGGGATGCCGCTTCGCCTATTGGCGCTTGAGGATGTAGAAGCCGCTCCCGGCGTCGAAGCGAAGCGCGTCCACCGGTGCCGTGTCCCCACCGGTGCGGCGGAAGGTGAGGATCGCGCTCCCTCCGCGGAAGGTCAGCCCCTCGATCCATGGAAGTGCCCGTGCTGGCGACCCATTGACCGAGAACGTCACGCCCTGTTCCCCCTGGGTCACCTCGACGACCCTGTCGCGGCCGCGCGACGGGCCGCGGTAGGTACCGACCAGCGGTGCGGGATCTCCTGTGTACCAGGCGATCGCGGGTGCGGGCACTGGGATCACCTCGGAGGCCAGCTCCCACCCTGGCACGGATGCGTTTCGGCGGCGGCCGGCGGCGCGTGCCAGCTCGGCCGAGCCCGGGTGCTACCAGCACGGATGAGCTGATCGGGATTGCGTCACCGCCGCCCGCGCGACATCGCGGCATCGAACTTCTCCCGATACGTGCGGCTGATCCGCAGGTCGGTTCCATCCTGGAGGAGCACGATGAAGTCCCCGGCGAACCACGGCTGTACCTCCCGGACGCGATCGAGGTTGACGATCGTCTGGCGATGGATCCGCACGAACTGGTCGGGATCCAGTTCGTGCTCCAGCGCGGCCATCGTCTGCCGGACCTGCAGCACCTGCTTGCCAACATGAAGCCGCACGTAGTTGCCGGTCGCCTCGAAGTAATCCACGTCGCGACTACGAACATAGGTCACGCGGTCGTCGTGACGCACGGGAATGCGCTCCAGGAAGCCTCCCGTGGCCCCCGCCGCGGCCGCGCGCACGGCTCCCGCTGCGCCGCCGTCACGCCCCAGTTCCGCCAGCAGCGCACTGAGCTTGTCTCCCATCGCCGCCGACGACTGCTGCGCCAGCGTCGTCCGGGCACGCTGGATCGCCCTTGCGAACTGCTCCGGCTCGACCGGCTTCAGCAGGTAATCGAGGGCCGCCACGCGGAACGCCTTCATGGCATGCTCAGCGAAGGCCGTCACGAAGATGAACAGCGGGGGGCTCTCCAGCGCGTGCGCGGCCTCCGCGACGGCCAGGCCATCGAGACGGGGCATGTGGACGTCCACGATCGCCAGCTCCGGCTGGAGCGCACGAATCTGTTCGACGGCAGTTGCACCGTCCGCACACTCCGCGATGATGTCGAGGTCGGGTTCCTGGCGGGCGAGCCGGCGCAGGCGATGGCGAGCAGCGGGTTCGTCGTCGGCTATCAGCGTGTGAATCGGCATGCAGTCATGGTGGGCGATCGTGGCATCACAGTCATGACATGGCCAGGGGCAGGAAGGTTTCCAACCCGCGTCCGGAGGCAGCGCGCGTGACTCTTCAACTCCCGGCGCACCGCTCGAGTCACCCAGGGGCCGATACGCGGGTCGGCACGTCCCCGCAGATCGTGACTGCCGGTCGATGCGTCTCGATGCGTCGACTCGGGGGGACGGGAACTCGAGCACCCTGCCCCACCGCGCCCCATCGCCCCGCACGGCGCCGCACGGCGCTTGGCGCTATGACGCGTCCCGCTGACGATCGATGCGGTAGAGGGCCTCGAGGGCCGCGCCGAACGACCGGGCATAGGTCCTGGACAGGCGCAACTGCTCGCGGGTCGCGAGCGTGATCAGCCGCTCGCCGTGGAACCGTTGCGGCGTCACCTCGCGCACGTGCCGCAGGTTCACGATGGCCGAGCGATGCACCCGGACGAACTCCGCCGAGTCGAGCGAGTTCTCGAAGTTGAAAAGGGTCTCGCGCTGCTGGAGCACCCGGTCGATGAGGTGGATGCGGACATAGTTGCGCGCCCCCTCGAGCCACACGATCTCTTCCGGGCTCACGATGCAGCGACCGCTTCCCTCCCGCAGCATCAACAACCGATCGAGCGCCGCTGGGTCGTGCGCGATCGTGGCGGCGCGGGGGATGTCGGGCGCAGGCGTCCGAAGGCGGATCGCGAGCCGCGTGAGCGCGAGCTGCACGCGCTCGCGAGTTGCGGGCAGCGGAACGTAGTCCACGGCGCCGACCTCGAACGCAGTGACGGCCAGGTGCGCATCCTGTCCGAGCACGACGATTGATGGGGGCGCCGGCAGGCGGCGCAGGCGTTCGAGCCACAGGCGGCGGAGCTCGCTCCCCGTGGGCTCCAGCAGCACGGCGGCGGGAGGCGGGTCACCCGGCGTGCCGAGGCCCGACTGCCCCCAGTCCACCAGCTGGACTTCGGGGAGAACCTGCTGGATCGCGGTCATGATCGTGAGCCGAAGCGTCGCCGACCGTACCGCAAGTGCCACCGTCTGGGATGAGCCGTGTGCCATGTGCCGCCACCTCTCACTGTCGGACTGCGAACCGTTGCTGCTCGGGGACGGTTGCAACATGCAGCATGGAAGCGCGCCTGTCGTCGCAGCTGTGGCCAGCCGTGCGTGAGGCGTGACGAGGCGTACCGCGCGAGTGGATGCTGGCGTTGCAGTGTGACGAGACGGCCGAGGCGTGACACGAAACCGGGCGCCCATCGTTCGATGGACGCCCGGTTTCGTGCACCTTGCGTCACGGCAATTACATCGCCGGCTTGCCGACTCCGCCGAAGGTGTAGACCGGCAGCTGGAGCGTCTCGAGCTCCTTGGCCGGGATCGGCAGGTGGAGCCAGGTGCCTTCCTGGAGCCGATCGAGCGGACCGCCTTCCCAGTGCCGTGCGTGGAAGAGCGTAAAGCCGTTGGTGTTCAACAGCTCGACGTCGCGCTCGTAGTCGATGGCCCGGAGCAGTTCGAGCGTCGCCGTGCCGGCACTGACCGGCGGCAGTCCTCCACGGCCGACTCGCGTATTGTTGATGAGGGTCGCGGCCTGCGCCCGGTCGCCGTTCGTCCGCACCAGGGCCTCCGCAATCAGCAGATCGTTCTCCGCCTTGAGGATGTACGGGATGACACCGGTGAACGTCGTATTGGTGAGGTAGGCATGGTAGCCATAGCGATTGTGATACCAGGGCGAGAGCATGAAGATGCCGCGCTCTGCCGCCCCGATGGCGACCCCCAGGTGCCGCCAGTCAGTCGCAATCCGCCTGTCGGCCGCCGGGTTGGTGCTGAGCTTCAGGTCATCAGGATGCCCGTGGAACTTCGGCGGCAGCTGCGGGTCCATGCGGTTCATGAGACGCATGTCGGTGACGATCCAGTTCGGAATGTTGTAGCCCAGCATCATCGAATACCAGCTCGTCGCGTCGCCGACCACGCCGAAGTCACGCGTGATGCCTTTTTCGGCATAGCCAAGCACGCGGTTCCATGCCACCTGGTCGGACTCGGCCGCGGTCCGCGGGGTGTAGGCCAGCGTCATGGCCGCCATCGTGTTGGCCACGCGGTTGAAGAGCGCCAGCGTCGGGACGTCGCCGGAAACC
>JACDHQ010000340.1 GCA_013820975.1 Gemmatimonadaceae bacterium | reverse complement strand
CAGGCGAGCGGCCAGCACAAGGTGCGGCTGGAGGCAGTGCAGCCCGGCGAGCCGCTCACGGTGCGCGCGGACCGGGAAAAGTTGCAGCAGGTGGTGTTCAACCTGACCAGCAATGCGATCCGCTTCACCGATGTCGGGGGCCTCGTCCGGCTGGAAACGTCGGCGACGGAGGAGACGGTCACGATCCACGTCCGGGACAGCGGGATCGGCATCGCCCCGGACAAGCTGCAGTCGATCTTCGAGCCGTTCGTGCAGGTCGATGCATCGCTGACGCGGCGAGTCGGTGGAACCGGGCTGGGGCTGGCCATCGCACGCGAGCTGACCGAAGCGATGGGGGGCGCCATCACCGTCGAGAGCGCAGTGGGGGAGGGCTCACACTTCGCCGTCACGCTGCCGCGCGCAACCGCGACGCTTCAGCCGAGCAGCACGAGCGCCGAGCGCTCCTCCGCCGCGACCTGAGCGAGGGTACGATGGTGACCCTGCTTTGACGCACGCCTGCCGCCTTCGCGTAGCGTGATGCACGAAGCGGATCAGTGGAGCAGCAGCGCCAGGTACAGGACGTAGCTGGACAGCAGGACGCCACCCTCGATGCGCGTGAGCCGTAGCCCCGAGTGCAGGAGCGGCAGCAGCAGCACCGACATCCCGATCATCCACCACATGTCGCTCGAGATGATCGCCGCACTGACGGCGACGGGCGTGATGAGCGCGGTCATGCCGAGGATGCCGAGGACGTTGAAGATGTTGGAGCCGATCATGTTCGCCACGGCAACGTCGGTGCGGCCGCGCAGGGCCGCCATCACCGACGTCGCCAGCTCCGGCGCGCCCGTGCCGCCCGCGACGACGGTGAGCCCGATCTGCCGCTCGGTCATCCCGGCGATCCGCGCGATGTCCACCGCGCCGTCCACGAGGAAGCGGCCGCCGATGACGAGCCCGACGATGCCGGCGGCGAGCACGCCGAGGGTGACCCGCAACCGGGGGCGCGTCGTCGCATCATCCCCGTCGAAGTCGCGAGACGCGACCTCGTCGCTGAACTCCTGAATTTCGTCGGCGTCCACGTCGCGGCGCGCGATGCGCACGGTGTAGGCGATGAACAGCGCCAGGGCGATGAGGAATGCGCCCCCCTCGAGACGGTCCACGACGCCGTCGCGTGCGATGATGAGGCAGGCGAGGCTGGCGGCGAACATGAACGGCCACTCGAGCTTCACCGCATTGCCGTGCACCGGGAGTGGCGTGATGAGCGCGGTGATGCCGAGGGCGGCCGCGATGTTGAAGATGTTGGAGCCGACCACGTTGCTGATCGCGATCTCGGGCTGGCCGCGGAGCGCGGCGAAGAGGCTCACGACGAGCTCAGGCACCGACGTGCCCATCGCGACGACGGTGAGGCCGATGACGGCCGGCGTGACCCCGAGCACCCGGGCGATCCTGGTCGCGGCGCGCACGAGGGCCTCGCCGCCACCGGCGAGGAGGGTGAGGCCGAATACCACCATGACGGCCGGCATGAGGATTTCCATGCGGGCAATATATCACCAGGGCGGACGCCACCTCGCGCGCGCGTACTCTGCGGCGCACTGGCGGACACGCTCGCTGGCGAGTACCTGTAGGGGGTGACCCACCGCGCTGCCGCCGATGATCGTGCGAGCCATGACCGACCAGCCATCGAGAATGCCAGGGAACGAACAGGAACTGCCGGATGTCGTGCGCACGCCGGTCACGGACATTCCGCTGAACAAGCGGCCGCGCGCGTCGCGGCTCGTGGAGCAGCTCCTGAGGAGCGGCATGATCACCGCCGCCGAGCTGGCGGCTGCGATCGTGGCCGACGAGGCGGTGCTCGAGTCGTACCGGCTGGGACGCGTGCGGATGCCGCTGGAGCGCCAGCTCTGCCTTGCGCTGGTTGCGATCGAGGGTGTCCCTGCCGCGCGCCGGGCGGGCTTTGCCCTCCGGGCGCAGGTCGAGGCGGAACTGGCCGTGGCATCGACACTCACCGAAACGCACGACGCGCCGCCGGTGTCGCACCGTTGGCCGTAAAGGACGGGCGGAAGTAGGGAGCGTCGGGAACGTGCCATCCGCCACTGCCCGGACGCTGCGCGAGCGCCTTGGCGCGCTGCGCAACCTGCCCCCCTTCCTCAGGCTGATCTGGGCGACCAACGCCCGGCTCACCGCGACGTCGCTGGGATTGCGGCTCGCGCGTGCGGTGCTGCCGGTGGTGACGCTGTACGTGGGCAAGCTCATCATCGACGAGGTGATCGAGCTCGCACGGCGCCCAGGTGTGCCGGCGACGGTCGGCGCGTGGCTCGACAGCGGCCTGCTCGACCGCGTCCTCGTGCTCCTCCTCGTCGAGTTCGCGCTGGCGGTGGTGTCGGACGTGCTGGGACGGGTGGTGGCACTCGCCGACGCCCTGCTCGGCGAGCAGCTCACGAACGCCACGAGCATCCAGCTGATGGAGCATGCGGCGACGCTCGACCTCGAGGACTTCGAGGACAGCGAGCTGCAGGACCGGCTGGAGCGCGCGCGCCGCCAGACGACGGGGCGCATGTCGCTCATGAGCCAGCTGTTCGGGCAGGCGCAGGACATCGTGACGATCGTCGCCTTCGGCGCCGGCCTCGCCGTGTACGCACCCTGGCTCATCGTGCTGCTGCTGATCGCGCTCGTCCCGGCATTTCTCGGCGAGGCGCACTTCAATGCGCAGAGCTATGCGCTGACGTATTCGCGGACTCCCGAACGTCGCGAGCTGGATTACGTGCGCCAGACGGGTGCGAGCGTCGAGAGCGCGAAGGAAGTGAAGATCTTCGGGCTCAATGCCTTTCTGATCGAGCGCTATCGCCAGCTCGCGACGAGCTTCTATCTCGCGAATCGGGCGCTGGCGATACGCCGCGCGGGGTGGGGGGGAGTGCTGACGGCGCTCGGCACGGCGGGGTACTATGTCGCGTATGCGTACCTCGCGTGGCGCACGCTCACCGGTGTCTTCTCGATCGGCGACCTGACCTTCCTGGCGGGGTCGTTCCGCCGGCTCCGCACGCTGCTCGAGGGGCTGCTGATCGGGTTCTCGCAGACGGCCGGCCAGGCCCTGTACCTCGACGACCTGTTCTCATTCTTCGAGATCGAGCCGGAGATCCACTCGCCGCCGGACGCCCGCCCCTTCCCCGTCCCGATCCGGCAGGGGTTCACCTTCGGGGATGTCGGCTTCAGCTACCCCGGGAGCGACCGGTGGGCGGTGCGCCACCTCGACTTCACCCTGCACGGGGGCGAGGTGCTGGCGCTCGTGGGCGAGAACGGCGCGGGCAAGACGACGCTCGGCGATCGCGCGCGCCTACATGCGCGATGCGCAGCTGCTGATCCTCGACGAGCCGATGGCGGCGCTCGATGCGAGATCGGAGTTCGAGGTGTTCCAGCGCTTCAAGGAGCTCAGCACCGGGAATACGGCGGTGCTCATCTCACACCGGTTTTTCGAGCGTGCGCATGGCCGACCGCATCCTCGTGCTCGCCGACGGCCGGGTCGAGGCCTCGGGCACGCACGAGGAGCTCATGGCCCAGGGGGGGCGGTACGCCGAGCTGTTCGAGCTCCAGGCCGAGGGGTATCGGTGAGGCCGACGCGGCCGTCGCGACAGGGTGGCGCCGAGGAGGGGCAGTGACAAATGACACGCCCGACCGGGAACTCGCCGGTCGGGCGTGTGGCGCCTGGCGGGCTCACCGCGATGTCACGGCGCGCACCGGGACCGGTTTTCCGGGCGCTGGCTCAGCGCCCGTGCGCCATGTCGTGCACCGTCGTGTACAGCGCGCGCCCGCGGGCCGCTGCCGGGCCGG
>JACDHQ010000339.1 GCA_013820975.1 Gemmatimonadaceae bacterium | reverse complement strand
TGTACAGCGCGCGCACGCGGGCCGCTGCCGGGCCGGATGCGGCGTCCTTCTCCAGCGCCGTCGAGAGGGACATCAGCGTGGCGCGCCGGGCGGCGCCGGTCTGGCGCTCCGCAAGCGCGAGGGTGGCGCGCACTGACGTCGCCCACGCGGCGCGGAGGGCATCCTCGCGCGCCAGCCCATCGATGTATGCACGGGCGACGACGAACGTCGAGGGCCACGTGCTGCGCGTCTGGAGCTGCGGATTGGCCATGTCCACGCGCGCGAGCCGCGCCGCGGCGATTTCATCGGCGCTCAGGTGCTCGCTCGGCTGCAGGCTGAACACGTCGAAGCCGCGCGCGATCTCGGAGCCGTAGATGTGGCCGTTGTACCAGTACGCGGCCCAGTAGCCGCCGAGTGCGAGCTGCGTCGCGCTGAGCGGGCCGCGGTCGAAATACGCGATCTCGACCGGCGCCGCCGGGTTCGTGAAGTCGAAGACGGAGATGCCGCCCTGGTACCACGCCTGCACCATGATGTCGCGCCCCGGCACCGGGATGAGCGAGCCATTGTGCGCGACGCAGTTCTCGGTCGCGGTCTGCGGGGCGGGCAGCTTGAAGTAGCCCGTGTGCTGCAGGCGACGGTTCGTGAGGGTGAAGAGGGCATTCGCGCCCCACTCCGGCCGATCGGTGGCGCGGCAGCGCGGCGCGGTGCCGCCCCCCCATTCGTCGGTGAAGATGACCGTCGAGCCATCGTTGTTGAACGTGGCCGAGTGCCAGTAGGCGAAGTTGGGATCGACGACCTCGTCGATGCGGCGCGGGTTCACGACGTCACTGATGTCGAGCAGGATGCCATTGCCCGAGCAGGCTCCGGCCGCGAGCCCGATCTCCGGGTACGCGGTGATGTCGTGGCACTGGTTCGTCTGCGACGACGTCTGCGTGCCGGGGCCATGCGGACCACCGGCCCAGAGTCCCGCGATGTTGCCGGTGCTGTCCGCGAAGATGCGCGGCATGCTGACGATGCGCGCGTTCTGGGGCGCGGCGAGCGGAACCCGGACGACTTCGATGCGGAAGTATGCGCTCGTGGTGTCCTCCGGCCCCGCCGCGATGCACCCGGCCAGCTCGTTCGGCGAGCGGGCGCCGGCGGTGCCGGCGATGTACACGTACACGTTCTCCCTGTCCTTCGGGTCGGTCACGAGCGTATGCGTGTGCGAGCCGCGGCAGCTCTGCACGGCGGCAACCTGCCGCGGTGCGTCGAGGTTGCTGATGTCGAAGATGCGCACGCCGCGGAAGCGGTCGCGGCTCACGGAGTCACGCACGCCCTGGGTCCCGCAATCGAGGCGGCCGCGGGTCTCTTCCACCGACATGAAGAGCAGGTTGCCGTGCACCGACAGGTCGCCCTGCCCGCCTGGGCAGACGAACGACGTCCGCAGCCGCGGATTGGCCGGCGTGCTGATGTCCCACACCTGGAACCCGTTGAAGTTGCCCTGGAACGCGAGGTTCCCGCGGAAGGCGATGTCGCTGTTCGCGACGCCGAAGTCTCCCATGTCCTGCGGATTCACGAACCCCGCCGGACGGGTGCGGTGCGCGAGCAGCTGCAGGTTGCTGATGGCGGATCCGGCATCGTTCCAGCCGGCGCGGAGTCCGATGCGCGGGTCGCGAGTGGTGTCGCGGGCGGGCGCCTGGGCGGCCGCTTGCGGCGCCACGAGCGCGACGGCACCGGCCACGGACAGCGAAAGGGCAAGGGTGCGGGTGATCGTCAGGAGTCTCATTTCGGTACCGGCGCTGAAGGGTCGAAACTGGAGGAACGGCTGGTGGAAGGTCACCGGGAGCGCGGCGCGGCGGAAGGCAGGGTGGCGAGGATCGACTGCATCCGTGCGACTTCCATCCGCTGGTCGGACTCGACTTCCGAGGCGATTACATAGACCTGCGAATCCTGCCCGCCCCCGCTGGCGAAGAGGTCGCGAACCATCGTGATCGCCCCCTCGTGATGCCGGATCATGAGCTCGAGGAAGAGGCGGTCGAACGCGGGCGCGCGCGCCGCGGCGAGCGACTGCAGCTCCTGCGGGGTGAGCATGCCGGGCATGCCGGCGTGCGACGGATCGGCCATGGCGTGCCCCGCATGCCCGCCGTGGGCGGCGTGCTCCGGCTGCCCGGGAAGCAGCGTATCCACCGGCGGCACCTCGTGGCCGTTGGCGCGCAGCCACGCCTGCATCTGGGCGATCTCGTCGCGCTGCGACACGGCTATGCGCTCGGCGACGAGGCGAAGCTCGGGGCGCGATGCGCGCGCCGGCACCAGTGCCGTCATCACCAGGGCCTGCGCATGATGCGGGATCATGTGATGGAAGAACCGGGCGTCGGCGGGCAGCGCGCTGGCGGTGTGAGTGGCCACCGGCGTGTGTACGTGCCCGGTTGGCGCCGACGGAACCGGCGGGGCGCTCTCGGGCGCAGGGGCGGTACCCGGCGCAGCGGGTGGCCCGCATGCGACGGCGGCCGACCACGCGGCGCCGACTGCGAGCACGATGGTACGATGCAAGGTCATCTTCACTCCACGGGGATGAGCATGTCCTGCTCCTGTACCACTGCGTCGCGCGTTTGGTCCGCGCCCGTCCACCGCCGGACGATCGGGACGACGGCCCTGATGGTCAGCACCCGCAGCGCCGCCGCGAGTGGCAACGCCGCGAT
Source organism: Gemmatimonadaceae bacterium (assembly GCA_013820975.1). Lineage (GTDB taxonomy): Bacteria > Gemmatimonadota > Gemmatimonadetes > Gemmatimonadales > Gemmatimonadaceae > JACDHQ01. The sequence goes on along the minus strand of JACDHQ010000339.1, from coordinate 1,145 downwards.
CACGCCCAGCAGCCCGCCGGTCGCCGCGCCGGCCATCACCGCAAAGAGCACCACCGTCTGCGGCATGTCGGTCTGGCTGCGCATGATGTTGGGGGTGAGCAGCTGGCCCTCGAGCTGCTGCAGCACCACGTACACCCCGAGGGCCATCAGGGCGAGCTGGGGAGACTGCAGCAGCGCGACGGCCACCACCGGCACCGCGGCGACGATCGGCCCGATGATCGGGATCGGCTCTGCCAGCATCGTGAGGATGCTCAACGCCAGCGCGTAGTTCACGCCAATCAGGGTGAGCGCGATGTAGGCGAGCGTGCCCATCGCGAGCGCATTGATCGCTGCGCCGCGCACATAGCCACCCATCGCCTGTCCCGCCTCGCGCAGCACCGCCCGCGTCTCATCGTGCCGCCGCGGCGGCAGCAGTGACATCGTGAACTTCTCGAGCGCGTCGGAGCCCACCAGCCAGTACACCGAGAGGAACACGACGACGACGACGTTGATCAGGGCGCCGAACACCTTCAGCGGCAGGCTGAGCACGATCGCCCCCAGCCGGCGCGACGTCGCATCGACGGCATCCGAGAGTCCCGACCCGAACGCCGCGCCGTTGTTGCGGCCGATCGCCTCGATGCGCTCCATGAGCTCGGGTGCGCGGAGGAGCAGCTCCTGCCCCTGCGCAATCAGCACCGGGACGACGATCCACGCGAGGACGCCGAACCCGCCGCCGACGATGAGGTACACGAGCGAGATCGCCGCCGAGCGGGGGATGTGCCGCTGGAGCCGCTCGACGACCGGCCGCAGCGCCTCGGCAATGGCGATCGCGATGATGAGAAAGCCGATCGGCCGCGCGATCATGCGCACGCCGAGCAGGAGCCCAAAGCCGAGGAGGAGGGCAAGGGTGCCTGGCAGGACGTAGCGCCATGGCATGCCCCCGAGCCGCAGCCGGCGGTCGGCGGCTTCGCCGGGGATGGTCGGCGGGGAATCGAGACTGGGGGTGTCGGACACTTTGGAGCGGTCGGGAGACGGGGGCAGGGGGTAGGGCGCGAGGCGGAAGTTGAAAGCGAAGTCCATGCCCGCGTTCGCTTTTTCGGCTGAGGGCGCTGGCGCCTGCTGCCGCGGGACTCGTGGACGTCTGCTACCTGATGGCGCGCACGTCG
>JACDHQ010000338.1 GCA_013820975.1 Gemmatimonadaceae bacterium | reverse complement strand
GCGCGACGCCGCCTGCGGTCGCCGTCGGTGATGCAGGGCACATTGCTTGCCACCGGTACACCTGTTTCCCGGGAAATCCCATGACTTCGTCTCGTCTGCTCGCGGGCGTCGTTCTCGTGCTTGCTGCGTGTGCGGGCAACGCCGACGACGGGCCGCTCACCAACCGAACGACTGCCGCGCTGACGGCCACGACCGAACTCGTGGCCGACTCGACGCCGTCCGACTCGACGCCGTCCGTCGATCCCGAGCTCCGCGCCCACGATGACCGCGTGTTCGCCGAGGCGGCGGATGCGGCGTGGCGATTCATCGATCGCAACTACGCGCCAGCGACCGGGTTCATCAGGGCGTTCGAGCACTATCCGGTGAGTACGATCTGGGACATCGCGAGCGGCATCGGCGCGCTGTTCAGTGCCGCCGAACTGGGCCTGGTGCCCATGGACGAATACCACCGCCGGACGGCGCGCGCACTCCACACGCTCGGGACGCTGCCGCTATTCGAAGGGGGATTCAACAAGGAATACCGGGTCGACAACGGGGCGGTCATCGGCATCGAGCGAACGCCCGCCCGCCGGGGATATGGCGTGTCCGCGACGGACCACGGTCGCCTGCTGATCTGGCTTCGCATCGTCGCACAGCGCCATCCGGTCCATCGGCCAGCGGTGGATCGCATCGTCCAGCGCCTCGCGCTGGCTTCGTTCACCGGGGACGGCTACCTCAAGGGGCGACAGCTCTCACGCCGGACCGGGCGGACGCTGTCCTTTCAGGAAGGCCGGCTGGGCTACGAGCAGTACGCCGCCCGCGGGTTCGCCCTGTGGGGGGTGACGGCGGGGAACGCCCTCGACATCGAGCGCAACCTCCAGCCGCGGGACGTCGAGGGCGTGCAGGTGCCCGGCGACAAGCGCGGCAACGACCGACTGACGTCAGAGCCGTTCGTGCTGCTCGGCATCGAGGTGGGGTTCACGCCGGCGGAGCAGCAGGCGGCGCTCGCCGTGCTCGCCGCGCAGGAGGCCCGGTATCGGCGGACGGGGACGCTCACCCTCGTGAGCGAGGACGCGATCGACGTCGCCCCGGACTACTTCTTCTATTACACCGTCCTCTCCCGCCACGGGCCCTTCACGCTCGAGGTGCAGCGTCCGAACGTCCGGCCGGAACAGCCTCGCTGGGTCAGCACCAAGGCGGCGTTCGGATGGCATGCCCTGGCTCCATCCCCCTACACCCGACAGGTCGTCGATTCGCTCTCCCGGGTCGCCCTCGTCCGCGGAATCTGGGGGTCGGGGATGTTCGAGGGGGGAGGCGCCACCGGCAACCCCAACGTGAACACGGCCAGCGTGGTGCTCGAGGCGGCACTGCATCACCGGGTCGGCCGGCCGCTCCTGGACCTTCCGCCCGTCCAGTGACGGGTCCGCCCCCCGCCCGGAAGCGAGGTAAACAGTCATGGCATGTGATTCGCCTCACGGAGCGCCATGGCGCTTGATCGAGAGGGTGGTGGAGTGGTGCCTGACCGTCAGTCCCCGCGCAGAGAACGGTTGATCCGTCTGGTCACGGCGGTCAGTCTGGCGTTCTCGACGATCTATGTCGTCTGGCGCTGGGGCTGGACGCTGAATACCGACGCCCTCTGGTTCTCGGTCCCGCTCGTGCTCGCCGAGACCTACGGGTTGCTGACGGCGTTCTTCATGGCCGTCACCGCCTGGCGCCTCTGCGACCGCGCACCGGCCCCGCCGCTCAACGGCCGCTCCGTCGACGTGTTCGTGACGACCTACGACGAGCCGCTCGCCATCATCCGCAAGACGGCGCTTGCCGCCCGCGCCATCCGGTACCCGCACACCACGTACATCCTCGATGACGGACGCCGCGACGAGGTGCGCCGGCTGGCCGAGGATCTCGGCATCGAATACCGCTCGCGGCCGACGAACGAGCACGCGAAGGCCGGGAACCTGAACAATGCGCTCCGGCGGAGCAGCGGGGAGTTCGTCCTGCAGCTCGACGCCGATCACATGCCGCTCCCGCAGATCGTCGACCGCCTCATCGGGCACTTCGCCGACGCGCAGGTGGCGTTCGTGCAGTCGCCGCAGGACTTCTACAACACCGACGCGTTCACGTACGACATCGACGTCCCGGGGCGACGTCTCTGGGAGGACCAGCAGCTCTTCTTCCGGGTCCTGCAGCCGGGCAAGGACCGGCTTGGCGCGGCCTTCTTCGTCGGAAGCTGTGCGATGGTGCGTCGCAAGGCGCTCACGGAGATCGGCGGCTTCGCGACCCGGACGATCACCGAGGACATCGAGACCTCGCTGATCCTGCACTCGAAGGGATGGAAGTCGGTCTTCGTCAAGGAGTCGCTCGCGTTCGGCCTGGCGCCATCGACCGCCCACGCGTTCCACGTGCAGCACCTCCGCTGGGGGCAGGGGGCGATGCAGACGCTGCGGCACTACGGCCCGCTGCGGCTTGCCGGGCTGTCCCTCGCCCAGCGCATCGGCTATTTCGACTCCCTCACCACCTACCTCGGCGGCTTCCAGCGGCTCATCCTCTACCTCGCGCCGCTGGTGTTCTTCGTCACGGGCATCTTCCCGCTGAACGTGAGCTTCACCGCGTTCGCGTCGATGTTCGTCCCGTATCTCGCGCTCCAGCTGCTGAGCTTCAAGCTGCTGGCCCGTGGCCACGGTTCGCTGCTGCTGGCAGACCGGTTCGCAATGGCCAAGTTCTTCACGCACCTGCTGGCGGTGAGCGGTTACCTCACGCGGCGACAGCTCCGGTTCAGGGTCACGCCGAAGGAGGCGGGGCACGTCGGCTTCCGGTTCTATGCCCCGCAGCTCGTGCTCGCCGCATCGACCTTTGCCATCCTGGCGTTCGCCGGCTACGAGCGGGTGGTCGGGCTCGCGCCGGACGAGGTGCCTGGCTGGGGGTCTGCCGCGTTCTGGGTGAACGCGGCGTACGCGCTCTGGAATGCCAGCGTGGCGGCGAGCATCGTCCGTGTCTCCCGTGGTGGCCAGCACCGGCGGCTCGAGCATCGCTTTGCCGATGCGCTCGCGGTCAACCTGCGCATCCTGCGCGCGGACGGGCGGCTGGCCCGGTACGACGTGGGCATCACCGAGAACCTCAATCCGCAGGGCGCGGCACTGCGCTCGATGCACCCGATGGACGCCGGCTCGAAGGTCGAGATGACGCTGCCGCTTTCGACCGGCGAGGTCACCGTGCGCGGGCGGCTCGTGCGCCGGAGCGAGACGCCGACGCCGTATGGAACGGTGCACGTGCACGGCGTCGAATTCACGGGGCTCGCGAGCGACACGCGGAATGCCATCGAGCTGCACTGCGCGCAGCACGCGACGCCACTCGAGCGGCAGCGCTACCAGATCGGGGACCCCGAGGTGCCGGCGGCATTTCGGTGGCGCAACCTGCGCCGCGTGACGCGGGTCGCGGTCGGGCTGCCCGTGCACGTCTCGGCCGAGTCGGCGACGTCGGCAAAGCCCATCGGCATGGGACTGCTGGAAAACATCAGCCCGGCCGGCGCGCGCATGCTGCTCGATCACCCGGTGGCGCCCGGCAGCACGCTGCACCTCGAGGTCCCCGGCACGGCATACTCCTCGCGAGGGCGCGTGGTCTTCGTCGACACCCTCGAGTCGAGCGTCGGCCTGCGATTCATCGTCGGCATGGCGATGGAGGAGGGAACCATGGTAGCACCCGCCAGCAACTGGATCGACGCCGTACTTGCGGCCGCGGCCCGGCCCCGCGCCGCGATGCGTCGCGCCCAGGTCCCGATCGCGTCAGCGGGCCGTTACATCCTGACCGTGCTCGCCGGGCGCCCGCTC
>JACDHQ010000016.1 GCA_013820975.1 Gemmatimonadaceae bacterium | reverse complement strand
GTGCAGCAGGATGTCGCCCTCGCGGATCACGTCGAAGATGTTGCGGCTGACGTCATGCAGGGGTCCCGGCACCTTCGCCGCGAAGGGTGGATAGCGCAGTTCCGGAAGATCGATGGACGCCAGCGCCATCAGGTCGGAGAGGTCGAGCAGCGACCCGCACACCTGAACGTCCCGAGGCGATAGCAGGGCCGCCTCAGGGACATCCTCATCGCCAAGCTCCTCGAGCAGCAGGCTGCGCATGCCCTCCGGCATGTCACTGACCACCTCGAGCCGGACGACCTCCCCGAGCCGCCGCTTGAAGACCTGTTCCTCGATCTCCTCCAGCAGGTCGTCGGCTTCGTCGAGTTCGGGGATCTCCAGGTCGGAGTACCGCGTGATGCGAAAGGGGTAGCAGCCGGTCACCTCGAGGCCGGGGAACAGCGCATCGAGGTTGGACGCCATCAGGCGTTCCAACGGGATGAAGTGATGCGGGCGACCCGGTACCGGGAGCCATCGGGGCAGGATCTTCGGCACCTTTACCCGCGCGAAATGCTCGTCGCCGGTGTGCGGATCGCGAATCTCGACTGCAAGCGAGAGCGACAGGTTGGAGATGTACGGAAAGGGATGACCCGGATCAACCGCGAGCGGGGTGAGGACCGGGAAGATCTGCGACTCGAAATACTCATCGAGCGCCTCGCGCTCCGAGCGGGCGAGGTCGTCCATCGCGAGCAGGCGCACGCCGTGTGGCGCAAGCAGGGCCATGAGCGTTTCGTAGCTCTCGCGCGCCAACACAAGCAGCCCGTCGACCGTGCGACCTATTGCCTCGAGCTGCGCGACCGGTGAGAGGCCGTCTGCCGAGGGGCGGTCCACGCCTGCCGCGACCTGCCGGCGCAGCCCCGCGACCCGAACCATGAAGAACTCGTCGAGGTTGGACGAGAAAATGGCGAGGAACTTCAGGCGCTCGAGGAGCGGGACGCGCGAGTCGAGGGACTCGTGCAGCACCCGCGCATTGAAGGCGAGCCAGCTGAGCTCGCGGTTGATGAAGAGGTCGGCAGGCAGAGTCTCGGACATGGCTGCAATTTAGTGCCGTCCCCCCAGTGGCTCCGTCGGTCAGGTGTCACGGCCAGGTCACGTCTGGCGGCACCCGATGACTTCCATCATGGTGCCGCACTGCCGCTGACCTCCGCGGTCAGCCGCGCAACTCAACGTGAGTCGAGCGCCCCGCGCGCACGCGTGCCGCCACCCGCCGCTTCGACTCGAAGAGTTTCACGAGCACGACCCCGGCGACGAACCCCCCGACGTGCGCCCAGACGGCCACGCCTCCCGACACATCGTTCCGGAGCGGGGACAGCTGCGGGAGCCCCGTTATCACCTGGATCCCGAACCACCAGACCAGCACCAGCCACGCCGGCAGGGGGATCACCCGGATGAAGAAGAGGAACCAGAAGAGCATGTTCACCCGCACCCTGGGGTAGAGCACCAGGTAAGCGCCGAGCACGCCGCTGATCGCGCCCGAGGCGCCGACCGTCGGGACGGGCGACGCCGGATGGATGGCGATGTGGGCCGCAACGGCAGCCAGCCCGCACAGCAGGTAGAAGGTGACGAAACGGACCGCGCCCATCGAATCCTCGATGTTGTTGCCGAAGACCCAGAAGAAGAGGGCGTTGCCGAGGATGTGCCCCCAGGAGCCGTGGAGGAACATCGAGGTGACAGGGGTGAGCCGGTTGATCGGCTCGGCATCCACGACGCAGAGGAGCCCCTGCCCCATCGGCACCTCGAAGCCGACGGGCCGGGTTCCCGTCAATTCGGCAGGAACGAGCCCGAGGTTGCACACGCTCGTCGCGAGTTGGACCGGGTCGAGCCCCCCGCCCTGCACCACGAGCCACGTTCCAAAGATCAGCACCAGGACGACATAGGTCATCACCGGGGTGTGCAGTACTGGATTCTCGTCTGAGATGGGGATCATGTCACTCAGCTATCGGCTATCAGCTGTCAGCTATCAGCTTGTTCGGAACGCCGCGCGCGCGGCGGGATGAGGGCACAACGCAAGACTGCGGCTAGTACAGCCAGGGTGGCGAATCGCGGGGATGGGGGCGGGACCCAGCCGAGAACGGGCAATTCGCTGACGTTTCGCTGGCGGTGCCCAATCGAAGTCTACGGATCCACTCCGGACTCGCAGGCGCGACACGTTCGACAACGGGCTACCCACTGGTGAATCGATGGCGCGACACGCTCGATACCGGCCATCCTCCGGCGAATCGCTGGCGCGACCCGCTCGAGGAAGGGACCTCCACTCCGCACTCGGCCTCGGAACCTCCACCCGCCCTGGGACGACACCTTAGCAGTACTGCCACTTTGGCGCACATCAGGCGGTCCCCGATTTGCCTGTTGCAATGGCATCGCAGCTCGCCCAAGCGGGCGAGACCGTTCGAAACCGCCACACCAGAGGCCAAACAGCATGGCGGAGAAAGTCATCGGTATCGATCTCGGCACCACGAACTCGGTGGTCGCCGTCATGGAAGGCGGGGATCCCGTCGTGATTCCCAACGCCGAGGGCGGGCGCACTACCCCGTCGGTCGTCGGCTTCACCAAGGACGGCGAGCGGCTCGTCGGCCAGGTCGCCAAGCGCCAGGCCGTCACCAACCCGACCAACACCGTCTTCTCCATCAAGCGGTTCATGGGCCGCCGGTCCAACGAGGCGACCGAGGAGCAGAAGCGCGTTCCTTATAAGGTATCGGCCGGCCAGAACGACCTCGCCACCGTCGAGGTGCAGGGGAAGAAGTACACCCCGCCCGAGATCTCGGCGATGATCCTGCAGAAGATGAAGCAGACCGCCGAGGACTACCTCGGCCAGGGGGTCACGAAGGCGGTCGTCACCGTGCCGGCGTACTTCAACGATGCCCAGCGCCAGGCGACCAAGGATGCCGGCAAGATCGCGGGGCTCGACGTGCTGCGCATCATCAACGAGCCGACCGCCGCAGCGCTCGCCTATGGCCTCGACAAGAAGGGCAAGGACGAGAAGATCGCGGTGTTCGACCTCGGCGGCGGCACCTACGACATCTCGATCCTCGAGCTCTACGACGTGGAAGGCTCGCGCCAGTTCGAGGTGAAGGCCACCAACGGTGACACGCACCTGGGCGGCGACGACTTCGACCAGCGCGTGATGGACTGGATCGTCGCCGAGTTCAAGCGCGACCAGGGGATCGACCTGTCGAAGGATGCGATGGCGCTGCAGCGGCTCAAGGAAGCGGGCGAGAAGGCGAAGATGGAGCTGTCGTCGACGATGTCCACCGACATCAACCTGCCCTTCATCACCGCCGATGCGTCGGGGCCGAAGCACCTCAACTACACGCTCTCGCGCGCCAAGTTCGAGCAGCTCGTGGACGACCTCGTCCAGCGGACGCTCGAGCCGATGAAGAAGGCGCTGGCCGATGCGAAGCTGAAGCCGAACGAGATCGACGAGGTGATCCTCGTCGGCGGCTCGACGCGCATGCCGAAGATCCAGGAAGTGGTGAAGGGCTTCTTCGGGAAGGACCCGAACAAGTCGGTGAACCCCGATGAAGTCGTGGCGATCGGCGCGGCGATCCAGGGCGCGGTGCTCACCGGTGAGCAGAAGGACGTGCTGCTGCTCGACGTGTCGCCGCTCTCGCTCGGCATCGAGACGCTCGGCGGCGTGATGACGACGCTCATCGCGCGCAACACGACGATCCCGACCAAGAAGTCGGAGACGTTCTCCACCGCGGATGATTCGCAGACGACGGTCGAGATCCACGTGCTGCAGGGCGAGCGCGAGATGGCGAAGGACAATCGCACCATCGGCAAGTTCCAGCTCACGGGGATCCCACCGGCTCCGCGCGGCGTGCCGCAGGTCGAGGTCACCTTCGACATCGATGCCAACGGCATCCTCCACGTCTCGGCGCGCGACAAGGCGACAGGCAAGGAGCAGAAGATCCGCATCGAGGCGTCGAGCGGGCTGTCGGACGCCGACATCCAGAAGATGGTGAAGGATGCGGAGTCGCACGCGACCGAGGACAAGCAGCGCCGCGAAGAGATCGAGACGCGCAACCGGCTCGACAGCATGACGTACGAGGTCGAGAAGAACTCCAAGGAGTGGTCCGACAAGCTGCCCGAGGAGCTCAAGACGAAGCTCGAGGCGTCGGTGGAGCGGGCGCGGAAGGCGCTGCGCGGCGACGACATGGGCGAGATCAACGCGGCGCAGGAAGAGCTGAGCAAGACCTTCAGCGAAGCCGGGCAGTCGTTTTATGCGCAGTCGCAGCCCGCGGACGCAGGTCAGGAGGCTGGAGCTGATACTGGGGCTGGGGCTGGAACTGAGCCGCCTGCCGATGCGGGCGCCGCGCAGCCTGGCGCGCCTGCCGACGACGACGTCGTCGAGGCGGATTACGAGATCGTGGACGAAAAGAAGTAGGAGTCGGGAGTCGGGAGTCGGGAGTCGGGAGTCGGGGGTGGGAAAGGGGTGCGGGAGCAGCGTGACTGCTCCCGGCCCCGGCTCCCAGTCTCGCTGCTGTTCAGGAAGTGTCATGGAGCGCGCCGGCGGAAACACTTTTCCGTCGGCGCGTGTAACTTGAGGTAGCCCCTACTGGTACCTGCCATGTCACAACCGCTCGCCCGTGCCCGGATCGTGGCCGCCGTCGTGGTCGCATTCCTCTCCGGGCTCATCTTCGCATCGGCCGCCGACCTCACCCGCTTCGGGTGGGCCCAGACCGGCGCCCCATCGGCCCAGGACGTCCGCCCGCTCGCCGAGGTCGGCTCCGCATTCGAGGCCATTGCCGAGCATGTGACGCCCTCGGTCGTCGCCATCAGGACCGAGCGGCTCAACACCTCCCGTGGTCGGCCCGCACCGCGCGGGCAGGTGCCGACTCCAGGCCTCGAGGACCTCTTCCGCGAGTTCGAGCGTCAGCGGCCGCAGGTGCAGGAGGGGACGGGCTCCGGGTTCATCGTATCGAAGGATGGCTACATCCTCACGAACAACCACGTCGTCGCCGATGCCGACCAGGTGACGGTGACGCTGCTCGACAAGCGTACCTTCAGCGCAAAGGTCGTGGGCCGCGATCCGTCCACCGACATCGCCGTGATCAAGATCGAGGGCGCGGACTTCCCGGCGCTGAAGCTCGGCGACGACGAGCGGGCGCGTGTAGGTCAGTGGGTGCTGGCGATCGGCAATCCGCTCGGGCTCGAGTTCACGGTCACGGCGGGCATCATCAGCGCGAAGGGACGCGGCCTCGACGGGTTGAACCGCAATCGCTACCGCATCGAGGACTTCATCCAGACCGACGCGGCGATCAATCCCGGAAACTCGGGCGGACCACTCGTGAACATCCGCGGCGAAGTGGTCGGCGTGAACTCCGCGATCGCGAGCTCCACCGGATTCAACGCAGGCTACGGCTTCGCCATTCCCATCGGCCTCGCACGGCAGGTGATGAACGACCTGATCGCGTTCGGCGAGGTGAAGCGCGCAGTGCTGGGCATCGGGATCACCGACGTGACGGCGGAGCACGCCCGTGCGGCGGGGCTCAGTCAGATCGAGGGGGTCGTCGTCGGCAGCTTCACGCCATCGGAGAACTCTCCCGCCGAGCGTGCAGGGATCCAGCCTGGCGACGTGATAGTGGCGATCGACGGTCGGCCCACCGACCGGGTGAGCACGCTGCAACGGATCATTCGCGGCTTCAAGCCTGGTGAGACGGTGCGCGTGGACATCGTGCGCTTCAGCGAGCAGAAGTCGTTCCGTGTCCGCCTGATGGAAGCGCCGCGTGAGGGCGCCGAAGTTGCGGCCGCCGCGCGCAGTGGCGCCGAGCCGGTGCGCGATGATGCACCGGTGCGCAGCAACAGCAAGCTGGGGATCACCGTCAGCCCGGTGTCTGACGCGTTCGCGCAGCAGGCATCAGTTCCCGCCGCGTACCGCAGCGGCCTGCTGATCACCGAAGTGGAACCCGCCGGTCCCGCCTATCGCGCCCGCATCACGCCGCGGGCGGAGATCATCGGCCGGGTGCTCAATCCCGCTCCGCAGCGGGACGTGCGGTCGGTAGCGGACCTGGAACAGGCGCTCGCCAGCGTGCGGTCCGGCGATCCGATCACGCTGCTGCTGTACTCACTGAGCGGCGGGGAATGGACGACGCGGGTGGTGTCGTTGCCGGTGCAGTAGGGGGCGGGATGCGGGATGCGCGCCCGGCAGCGCGCGGGAGTGGCGGAACTGGTAGACGCACCAGACTTAGGATCTGGCGCCGCAAGGCATCCGAGTTCGAGTCTCGGCTCTCGCATTGGCCTGCGGCCGTGGAACTCTTGTTCTGCGGCCGCTGTCTACATCCGCATGATGCGATACTCCCTCCTCGTTGGGGCGGTCCTGATGACCGCCCCAGCGGCACGCGCCCAGTCGAACGCCACGCCGGCGAACATCGATCTGCCGGCATCGACACCGTTCACCGGAGGGATCACGCGGCTGCTCGGAGGGACGGGGCGGCGGAATCAGGGATTCGCGTTGTCACCCGACCGATCCAGTCGTCAGATCAGCGCCGCCGCGAGCCGCGCGAAGGCGACGAACCCTTGCAACCAGGACGCCGCCGGTGCCGATGCCCCCCTCCTTCCTCCTCACGCGTGACACCCTGCCGTCCGGGGCGGATCTGGCGCCGCTCGCGCTCCGGCTCTTCGCCGGCACGTTCCTCATCTACATGTCGCAGGACAATGTCCTGAGCGGCGAACGGATGAGTGAGTTCGTGGGGTTCCTGCGGCAGTTCGGGTTTCCTGCCCCCGAGGTGCTGGCGCCACTGTCGGTGTACGCGCAGTTCGCCGCAGGCATCGCCCTGCTCGGTGGGGTGATGACCCGCGTCGCTGCTGCCGTGATGATCGTCAATTTCGTCGTGGCGCTCACGATGGTGCACCCGTCGCTGCCCTTTCGGGAGGCACTCGACCCCGCGGCGATGCTCGCGTGCAGCGTCGCATTGCTGCTGCTCGGCGGCGGGCGGTGGTCAGTCGATCGGGTGATCCTCGGTGCTCGTCAGGCTGAACGGCCGATCGCGGCGGCCAGTCCGTGAGGCCGGGCGCCGCGATCATCCTGAATCACTGACTCCACGCTGCGGCGCCGGCCGCAGCCGCGCCGGTCAGAACGCGAGCCCGACCAGGAACCGGGCAAAGACCCAGGCCTTCTCTGCATTGACGCTCTCGCGCGTCTCGCGGCTGACCATCCACCGCTTGGCACCGACGCCCGTGCCGACCAGGAACCGCCGGCGCTCACCGAGCAGGAAGTTGTAGTCGGCCAGGGCGCTGATCGTCGGGCCCGTTGCCGACTTGCGCGGAGAGTCGGCGCAGCCGGTCTGCGTGGGGATGCAGCGGTAATCGATGCCCGAGCGGCGCGTGAGGCCGAGACCGAGGCCAACGGAGAAGCCATCGAGCGCCGTCTCGCCAGGGTAGTAACGGACTTTCACGTCGCCCGAGGTGAAGCGGTCGTCGCTCGGCGCGAAGTAGCTCAGCGCCCCGGCGGCGGTGATCCCCGCGGCCACGGCCCCCTCGGCCTCGATGGACACGATGTCGAACGGAATGCCGAGTGGATTGATGCCGATGACCCCACGATAGTAGCGCACAGGGGTCGCGCCCACGGGCACTGCCTGCGCCTCGAGCACCGGGGCGAGCGCCCCCGTAGCGAGCGTCACGGCGGCCGCGCCCAGGACGGCCCGGCGAATGGCAGAAAACGTCATTGCGATCCTCGAAGGTGTTGGCTGTTGAGCGGCGGTACACGGCCAGCGGCGGGGCGTTCCGACGGCGGCCTCAATATAGGAGCGCGGGGCGTGCCAGGCCTACGCCCCGTCCCCTGCCCCCGGTTAGCTTTCAGTCGGGAAATCACACACCAGGGCACGAACTTTCAGGCAATGGACATCCAGATCACGACCAAGAAGAACGAGGGCGTCGAGCGGCGGCTCGAAGTCACCGTTCCCGTAGAGACGATCCGTAGCGCCGAGGCGAAGACGGCGAGCCAGTATGCCTCACAGGCGCGGCTTCCCGGCTTTCGTCCGGGGAAGGCGCCGGCTGCGGTGATCCGCAAGCGGTTCAAGGACCAGATCCGGCAGCAGGTGCTCGAGACCCTGGTCCAGGATGCATTCAAGGAAGTGGTGGATCGCGAGCAGCTGAAGGTCGCATCGCAGCCGCACGTGCACGACCTGAAGTTCGAGGAGGGGAAGCCCCTCACCTTCGAGCTGCACGTCGAGGTGCGCCCTGAGATCACCCTGGCGCGGGTGGATGGGTTCTCGGTCACGCGGCCCGAAGTCGCCGTCACCGAGGAGCAGGTCACCGAGCAGCTCGACCAGCTACGAGACCAGAAGGCGAGCCTCGCCCCGGTCGAGGAAAAGCCGGCGCCGGGTGACATGGTCGTGGTCGAGCTTGCAACGGCCGATGACGACGGCACCATCCCCGACGGCAAGGAGTACCGCCTGGAACTCGGCGGCGGCCAGGCGATCCCGGGGGTCGAGGAGCTCATCATGGAGCTCGAGCCGGGCGCGTCGGTCGAGCGCCCGGTCCGCTGGCCCGACGACTTCCCGGATGAGGAGCAGCGCGGCAAGACCAAGCCCGTGCGCGTCGTGCTGCGCGAGGTGAAGCGGAAGACGCTGCCGGAGCTCGACGATGCGTTCGCGCGCGAGATCGGCGACTTCGACTCCGTGGACGCGCTCCGTGCCACCGTCCGCGCCGACCTCGAGGAGAGCGCTCGTCGCGACAGCGAGTCGAACGTGCGGTCGCAGCTCATCGAGCAGATCGCGCAGGCAAATCCCTTTGACGTCCCGCAGAGCTGGGTCCGCCAGATGGTCGATGGCTACATGCAGATGTACCAGATCCCCGAGGGGGAGCGCGAGCGCTTCGGCGCCGAGTTCCTGCCGATCGCCGAGCGGCAGGTGCGCCGCGACCTCATCGTGGACGCCGTGGCGGAGCGGGAGAAGCTCGCGGCGACCGAGGCGGACGTGGACGACCGGATCGCGGAGATGGCCGCGAAGCGCAACACCGAGCCCGGCAAGCTGTACGCATCGCTCCAGAAGTCGGGGCGGCTGAAGGAGATCGAGCACGGGATCACGGAAGAGCGGGTGTTCAGCTGGCTTCTCGAGAAGAACTCGTGAGCGACGTGACCCACACCATTGGAACCATGGCGACCATCTATCCTCCGTACGTCATCGAGCGCTCCAGCCGCGGCGAGCGCAGCTACGACATCTTCTCGCGGCTGCTGATGGACCGCATCGTCTTCGTCGGCACGCCGATCAACGATGACGTGGCCAACATCGTCATCGCGCAGCTGCTCTTCCTCGAGGCCGACCAGCCCGGGCGCGACATCTTCATGTACATCAACTCGCCGGGCGGCAGCGTGTCGTCGGGGCTCGCGATGTACGACACGATGCAGTACCTGCAGTCGCCGGTGAACACGATCTGCATGGGGCTGGCGGCGAGCATGGGCGCATTCCTCCTGGCAGCCGGCCGCAAGGGCAAGCGCATGGCGCTGCCGCACTCGCGGATCATGATCCACCAGCCCTCGGGCGGCGCGCAGGGCACGGCGGCGGACATCGAGATCCAGGCGAAGGAGATCCTCTACCTCCGTCAGCAGATGAACGAGCTGATGGCCAAGCACACGGGCACGCCGATCGAGCAGATCGAGCTCGACATCGCCCGTGACAAGTTCATGTCGGCCGAGCAGGCGAAGGATTACGGCATCATCGACACGGTGATCAGCTCGCGCGGGGACCTGGTGGACGTGCAGAAGGCCCAGGCGGCCTTCGCGGCCTCCCCGGAGACCCGCTGACGAACGCCAATCCTCGCTATCGTTTGAATCCCCTTCGTGAGACCCGTTAACGTTCATGGGTCTCACGCGTCTTTCCTCTGGCCCCCAGCGAGTGCCCGGACGGCGGTTTCTTGACCCCTTCCGGTCGGCTCGTTAACTGTAAGCACACCTCCCGTCCGTCAGGGGCCGGGCCTTACCCGTAGAGCAGGCACCTATGTCGCACGACAAGCACCTCCGCTGCTCGTTCTGTGGCAAATCGAAAGACTCGGTCCGGAAGTTCATCTCCGGCCCGTCGGTCTACATTTGCAACGAGTGCATCGCCCTCTGCAACGAGATCCTTGCAGAGGACGAGGAGCGCGAGGTAGCCGAGGCCATCACCCAGGTCCCTGCCCCGCAGGAGATCAAGGACGTGCTCGATCAGTACGTGATCGGGCAGGAGCGGGCGAAGAAGGCGCTGGCGGTGGCGGTATACAACCACTACAAGCGCATCAACTCCGCCGCGGTCCGCGACGATGGCGTCGAGCTCGACAAGTCGAACATCATGCTCATCGGCCCGACGGGCGTGGGCAAGACGCTGCTGGCGCAGACGCTGGCGCGCATCCTCGACGTGCCGTTCACCATCGCGGACGCCACGACGCTGACCGAGGCCGGCTATGTGGGCGAGGACGTGGAGAACATCCTCGTGCGGCTGCTGCAGGCGGGCGACTTCAACGTCGCCGAGTGCGAGCGCGGGATCGTGTACATCGACGAGATCGACAAGATCGCGCGCAAGTCGGAGAACCCGTCGATCACGCGCGACGTGTCGGGCGAGGGCGTGCAGCAGGCGCTCCTCAAGATCCTCGAGGGGACGGTCGCGTCGGTGCCGCCGCAGGGGGGCCGCAAGCACCCGCAGCAGGAATACATCCAGATCAACACCAAGGACATCCTGTTCATCTGCGGCGGCGCGTTCGACGGCCTCGAGAAGATCATCGAGGCACGGACCGGCCGCCGGCAGATCGGGTTCTCGGGGAGCGAGGCGAAGGGCGAGAAGGGGAAGGGGAAGGACAAGAACATTTTCGCCGAGGTGGAGCCGGACGACCTGCTCCGCTTCGGGCTGATCCCCGAGCTCGTCGGCCGCCTGCCGGTGGCGGTGCCGCTCGAGGGGCTCGACGAGGATGCGCTGGTGCGGATCCTCAAGGAGCCGAAGAACGCGCTCACGAAGCAGTACGTGAAGCTGTTCGACCTCGAGGAGGTGAAGCTCACCTTCGAGGAGAGCGCCCTGCGAGCGGTAGCCAAGAAGGCACTCGACCGGGGCACCGGCGCCCGTGGCCTGAGGGCGATCCTCGAGGAGACGCTCACCGACATCATGTTCGACCTGCCAGGGCGCGATGACGTGGAAGAGGTGAAGGTCACCGAGGCGACCGTGACGAACAAGCAGGCGCCGCTGCTCGAGATCAATCCGAAAAGGCGGAAGAAGGAAGCCTAGTACTGCTTGAGTGGATCGGTGGCGGGGGAGTTCTTCCCGCCACCGATTTTTCTATTGTATCGGTGGCGGGGAGAACTGACCGCGATCGATTCTCTGTTGGATCGGTGGCGGGGGAGCACTCACCGCGATCGATTCTCTGGTGGATCGGTGGCGGGGGCGCACTCACCGCGATCGATTCTCTGGTGGATCGGTGGCGGGGGAGCACTCCTCATCATCGATTCCCTGTTGTATCGAGCGAGGGGAGGGCTGACCGCCAGCGAGACGCTGTTGTATCGGCGGCGCGACGGAACGCCCCCCTCGCCGCCAATTAGTTTTAGGGGATGTCGGATCCCCAGCGCCTCGCAGTCCTCCCTCTCCGGGACGTCGTCCTCTTTCCCCACGTGGTCATGCCGCTCCTGGTGGGGCGGTCGGCCTCCCTTGCCGCGGTCGCCTCGGCGGTCACCGACGGCGGGCTGCTCTTTCTCGT
Organism: Gemmatimonadaceae bacterium; assembly: GCA_013820975.1. GTDB lineage: Bacteria > Gemmatimonadota > Gemmatimonadetes > Gemmatimonadales > Gemmatimonadaceae > JACDHQ01. The sequence goes on along the minus strand of JACDHQ010000016.1, from coordinate 394 downwards.
CGCCCAGCGTGATCCCGACGTACAGGAGCCCGCCGCTGGCGACCTGCACCGGGTCGGTGTCACCGGCCGCATCCTTCAGGCAGTCGCACTGCCGAACGGCACGACCCGCGTGCTGGTGGAAGCCACCGGACGTGCCCGGGTCACGCGCTACGGGATGGTCAGCGGCCACCTCCGCGCGGTCATCGAGCCGTTCGACCCGGAACCCGGCACCGACGACGAGGCCGCCGCGCGCCGCGCGCTGACGCTGTTCGAGGAGTACGTCGCCCTCCAGCGCCGCATCCCGGGCGAAGTGGTGGCGATGGTCCAGGGGGCCGATTCGATCACGCGCCAGGCGTTCGGGATCGCGGCGCACCTCGCGGTGCGGCTCGAGGTGCGCCAGCGGCTGCTCGAGACG
>JACDHQ010000337.1 GCA_013820975.1 Gemmatimonadaceae bacterium | reverse complement strand
CGCGGTGCTGCGCGACGTCGAGCAGCACCGCCTCTACGCCCGCTCTCGATTGGAGTTGCTCGAGACCGCCGGCGAGCGCGCGGGGGATCCCGCCTTGCCTGTCCCGCCGGTAGCCAGTTGATTTCCCGACGCGATGGCCATGCCCTGTCCGTCGCCCCGCCCCCGTCCTTTTCAGCTGATCGCTGATCGCTGATAGCCGATAGCCGAGTCTCATGCCCCGCTACTACACCGAGCCCGTCATCTCCGTCCTCGCGCGCCCCGTGTTCTCGGAGCCGTCGCACCTGCCCGTCGAGTGGATGGGCGAGAGCACCGACGGTGAGCGGCTTGCCGAGTTCGCCGGACGCCTGTGCTACATGAGCCAGCACAATCCGGCGAAGCGCAACACCCGCGACTACCTCGAGAACATCAAGCGCCAGGGACACGGCAGCGTGCTGGAGCACGCCACCTATTCACTGCTGGTCGAGGGCGTGAGCCGCTCGCTCACCCACGAACTCGTGCGCCACCGCGCCGGGTTTGCGTACTCGCAGCTGAGCCAGCGATACGTGGACGAGTCGCAGGCCAGCTTCGTCGTGCCCCCGGCGGTCATCGGTGACAGCGCGCTCGAGGAGACGTGGCGCACCCAGGTCGAGAGTGCGCAGACCCAGTACGTGGCGCTGGTCGAATCGCTCATGGCACGCTACAGCTGGGTCGCCGACAAGGTGCACCGCCGCAAGATGGCGCGCGAGGCGGCGCGGAGCGTGCTGCCGAATGCGACCGAGACCAAGATCGTCGTGACCGGCAACGTCCGCGCATGGCGCACGATGCTCGAGCTGCGCTCGAGCGAGGGAGCGGAGATGGAGATCCGCCGGATGGCGATCGCGGTGCTGCGGGTGCTGCAACAGGAGGCGCCCGGATTCTTCTCGGACTTCGAGACGTACGTCGCGGACGACCGGAAGGACGCGGCGCGCGTGTCGCATCATAAGGTCTGATCTGCGGCGGGGGCTACTTCCTCATGATGACGATGGCGCCCGCCGAGTGGCCCGTCCCGTACCGGCTCGTCGCGTCGGGCGCACTCATGTAGCGGATCTCGGTGATGTCGTCCGCCCGGATCTGGTTGAGCACCTCGACGCCCCCCATCCGGCTGTTGTCGACGTACACGACGATCCGGTCGGCGTCGGGAGCGTTGATCGTCGAGGGACCGCGCACGCGCAGGAAGCGTGGGCGCAACCGCTCGATCGCCTGGCGCGCCGTGACGCCGGCCTGCGTCGCCAGTTCGACAGCGGTGATGACGTCCGGATCGCGGGTCGGCATTCCACGTGCGCCGCTTCCCGCGCACGCGGCGGCCATCACGAGCCCGGCGAGCAGGATGCGCCTCACGGGACTGCGAGCTCCTCGGCATTGTCGCTCGCCGACGCCGTGATGATGCGCTGCGCCGCATCGGCCGGCACCTCATCGTAGCCGCGAAATCGCCGGAGATAGCTCGCCCGGCCATGCGTCATCGACTGCAGGCGCGTGGCATACAGGTGCAGCTCGGCTTGCGGGACGACGGCCTTGATGACGGCGCCCGGTTCGCCCTCCGCCGGTTCAGTGCCGAGTATCTGGCCGCGACGACCTGACAGGTCGCCGAGCACGTCGCCCATGAACTCGTCGGGCGTGGTGATCTCGAGCTCCTCGAGCGGCTCGAGCAGCGTCGGCTTGCAGGCGGGGGCGACGGCCTTGAACGCGAGGATGCCGGCCATCTTGAACGACATCTCGTTGGAGTCCACCGAGTGGTATGAGCCGTCGAAGACCTCCACGCGGAAGTCCACCAGCGGATATCCGGCGAGGATGCCTCGCTGAGCCGCCTCCTGCAGCCCCTTGTCCACTGCCGGGATGTACTGCCTCGGGATCACCCCGCCGACGATCTTGTCCTCGAACAGGTAGCCCTCGCCGCGCGGCATTGGACTCATGCGCACCCAGCAGTCGCCGAACTGGCCACGGCCGCCACTCTGTTTCTTGTGGCGCCCCTGCCCCTCGCCCCGCCCCCTGATCGTCTCGCGATAGGCGATCTTCGGCCGGGTGAGCTCGGCCTGCACGCCGTACTTGCGGCGCAACTTCGCCATCATCACGTCGAGATGCCGCTCGCCGAGCCCCGAGACGATCGTCTCGTGCGTTTCCGCGACGTAGTGCATCTCGAAGGTGGGATCCTCGTCGTGCAGCCGGTGGAGACCGGCCTGCAGCTTCTCCTCGTCGCCGCGCGCGCGGGCGTGCACCGCGAAGTGCACCAGCCCCTCGGGGAACTTCGTCTGGGGCAGGCGCACCGGGTGCTCGCGCGTCGAGAGCGTGTCGTTGGTGTGCGTGTTCTTGAGCTTCGCCACGCAGCCGATGTCGCCGGCACAGAGGCTCGGCACTTCCGTGCGATCCCGACCCTGGACGATGCTGAGGTGTCCCAGCTTCTCGACACCCGCCCTCGTCGCATTGAAGACCTCCTCCCCGTTGCGCACGCAGCCCCGGAAGATGCGGAAGAACGTGATGTCGCCGACGTGCGGCTCCGAGGTGGTCTTGAACACATGCGCGCAGAACGGCGCCGACTCATCAGCGTGGATCTCGACGGTGTCGTCCCCCTCGGCGCCGGTGAAGCCATGCAGCTCCTCCATCTCCCACGCGGACGGCATGAGGTCCACGACCGTCTCGAGCACGGCCCGCGTACCGTACAGCGACTCGGAGGAGACACAGAAGACGGGGAAAAGCTCCTGCTGCTTCATCGCCTCCTTCATCGCGGTGACCGCTTCGTCCTGCGAGATCTCGCCGCCCTCGAGGTAGCGCTCGAGGAGGGTGTCGTCGGTGGCGGCGATCGTCTCGATGAGCTGCTCGTAGTAGCGGTCGAAGACGGGCTGCAGCTCGGGGGTGATCCCGGACTCCGTGTACTCCCCGGTCCGCGCGCCGCTGCTGTAGAGGTGGGCCTTGCGCGTGAAGAGATTGATCACGCCACGGAATCCGGCACCCTGCCCGATCGGCACCTCGACCGGGATGGCCTTGGGGGTGAGGTTCGCCCGGATATCCTCGAACACCTGGTCGAAGTCCGCGTGCTCCTTGTCCATCATCGAGACGACGAAGAGCACCGGGTCACGGCGGGCCACGGCCTCGCGGAACATGCGCTCCGTCCCGACCTCGACACCGGCGTTCGCTGCAACCACGCAAAGCGCCCCGTCGGCCGCGGCAAGGCCCGCGATGGCATCACCCTGGAAGTCGAGAAACCCGGGGGTGTCGATCAGGTTGATCCTGACGCCATCCCATTCGGCGAACGCCACGCCGAGACTCATCGAGTAGCCTCGCTCCGTCTCCTCTGGAGTGAAGTCGGTGAGCGCCGTTCCATCCTTGACCGATCCGTGTCGCTTGCTGGATCCAGACACGAAGGCGAGCGCATCGACCAGACTGGTCTTGCCGCTCGCCCCGTGTCCAACGACCGCGATGTTCCGGATGTCCTTCGCCGTGTACTCCCTCATATGCCGGTACCCCCACCATTGCCGTGTGGTGAGCGTGCGAGCGCGTGGCGCCGCGCGGGCACGCACGCAGGAACTGCGTCTGAGGTCCCATCCTGCGCTGTGCTAGAGATGCCTCTGGCCCGGAGGACCGTCAAGGGAGATAAACCGGACGGGAGTATGGAGTCGGGGGTTGGAACGACAGCTACGGCGGCGGGAACAGCGGACGGGGGTTGGAACGAACGAGGGCGGCACTGGAGTGCCGCCCTGGTGTTCCCGCCCCCGACCGCCTACCCCAGTCCGCTCTGGTCAGTCTCCTTCGTACTCGAACGCCAGCCCTTCAGCCTCTCGCATGCGCTCGAGCAC
>JACDHQ010000336.1 GCA_013820975.1 Gemmatimonadaceae bacterium | reverse complement strand
ATGCCGATCCGTGTACTCCGGCCGCCCGCCGGGCCAACGCGCCTGAGGACCCACTGCGTCAACGCGCTGGCGGAGAGCCCGCTGCCAATCGACGTGACCGCGCTGTCGGCGCCGCGGTTGAAAAGCGCCGCCACACCTTCGGCCCGGTAGAACTGCTGAACCTGCTGCGCCAGCGTCTGTCCTCCGGTGGCCCCGCGGCCGCGGCCTCCCCCAGGGGCGCCACCTGCTCCCCGCCCGGGCGGGGCCGGAGTCGGCGCCTGCATCGCCTCGGCGATGTCCTCATCACCCATCCGGTGCACGATGACCCCTTCGAGCATCTCGACGGCCCGGGCCGGCTGCGTCAGGACGATGACGCCGGCGAGCTTGCCACGATAGCGCTCGAAGTCAGCCTCGCTGTCGATCTGCACGCGGACGACAGCGGCGGTGAGCGTGCCGCTGGTGCCAGGCGTCCATGGCGGGACGATCCGATCAGCGTCTGGACCTGCGGCTCGATCATGTGCCCCGTAAAGCGCACGAGCGACCACCCGCGGCCGAAACTGGAACGTCTCGCGGCGCGGATTGGACAGCCCCCACTCACCGAACTTCTTCAGTGCCCAGTCACCCGCCTGCGCGATCTGTGGTTCCATCACCTGCGAGCGGCTCAGTCCCTCGTCCCTGATCTGCGCAAGGGCGGCGGCATCGAGCTTCTCGACAGGCTGCTGCGCCACGGCAGAGCAATGGCGAGCGCAAGAGCAAGGAACGCGGCGAGGAGGAGACTCATGCGCGAATTTCTTCTGGATTCAATGTAGGGAGAAAGTTCCCCCGCGTATGCTCACGCACCTCAACGAAGGTTCGCCGTCGTCGGTCGCAAGCGGCGCTGCAGAGCGTGGCCGGAAGCGCGCAACTGATTTTAACCGATCGGTAGAATGACACGCGTGCCACGTGCCAGGCGTGCGATCCGTCAGGGGAGCAGCCAGCCGCCGTCAACGACCAGCGTTTCCCCCGTCAGGTATGCGGATTCGTCGCTCGACAGGAACACGACCGCGGCGGCGACGTCTTCTGGCGTACCCGGGCGGCCCAGAGGAACCTTCTCCTCGACGCGCCGATCGAATCGTTCCGCGGTGCCGAACAGCTTCCGCGTGAGCGGCGTGTCGATCAGCCCCGGCGCGACACCGTTGACCCGCAGACCGCGGGGCGCGAGTTCGACGGCAAGCGAGCGCGTGATCATCAACACGCCCGCTTTCGACGCTTCGTACGTCGCCTGCTCGCCGCCGACGACAAAGGCCGACGTGCTCGCCACATTGACGACGGTCGCCTGTGCAGCGAAGTGAGGCAGCGCCGCCTGCGTCGTGAACATGACCGCCTCGGTGTTCACCCGCATCACCCGTTGCCAGTCTTCAACCGTCAGGCGATCGACCGGGCCGGTATGGAGAATGCCGGCATTGTTCACCAGCCCGCCGAGCGGCCCGTAGCGGCCACCCACGCGGTCCAGCAACCGGCGCACCGACGCCCCTTCGGTCACGTCAACGCGCTCCCATTCGATGCCGCGTCCCTGTCCATTGTCGATCGGGGCACTGAGGTCGGCGCTGACGGCGTGGCCGCCTTCGCGTTCCACGGCGTGTGCGATCGCCAGGCCGATGCCCCTCGAGCCGCCGGTGACGACGAAGACGCGGCCGGCGAGGCGACCAGGGCTCATTGCAGGACGAAGCCTCCATCGACGGTGACCGTCTGCCCGGTGATGTAGGCAGCCCGCGAGGACGCCAGGAACACGACGACAGGCGCGATGTCGTCGGGCGTCCCCAGCCGCCCGAGCGGGACGCGCGCGAGCAGCTCGGCCATCTGTGCCGGCGTGCGGGGGAGCGAGAGGTCGGTCTGGACATGCCCTGGCGCAACCGCGTTGACCCTGATCCCAAAAGGGGCCAGTTCCAGTGCGAGCGAGCCGGTCGCCGCCCGCAGTGCGGCCTTCGACGCCGAGTAGGCGGCGTGCCTGTGGAAGTGCACGGCGCCGGCAATCGACGCAATGTTCACGACGGCCCCGCTCACCCGCCGCTCAACCCAGCCGCGCGCGACCTCCAGGGTCAGGAAGAACGGGGCCTCGAAATTGACGGCCATCGTCCGCCGGACGCTGAGGTGATCGACGGTCAGCGGGTCGCCGACAATCTGAATGCCGGCGTTGTTCACCAGGACGGCGGGCGGGCCGAGCGCCGACGACGCGAGTTGCGCGAGCGCCGCTGTGCGGTCGGCGGGATCGGAGACGTCGCCAGCGAGCGGAAGGGCGCGACGCCCTATCGCCCTGATTTCCGCGGCCACGGCGGCAGCGCCGTCGGCGTCGAGGTCAAACAGCGCCACATCGGCGCCGGCGCGTCCGGCCGCCAGGGCGATCGCCCGGCCGATGCCCCTGGCGGCGCCGGTCACCAACACGGTGCGGCCGTTGAGATCCTGCATCACGCGTCCGCCAGTTCGGCGCCGTTGGCCAGGAATCGCGGCCCCGTCTCCTCGTCCACATACACGCCGATTCGCGAGTCCAGGCGCTCGCCCTTCGGGCCGAACGCGAGCGGACCGTCAGCTCGGGTCCGCGCCGCGAGCGCCGCCCGGACCATCTCGCGGGTGCGAGCCCCGCCGGCGACGATGCCGAGGAGCAGGCCGGTCGCTTCCCAGGCCTCGACCGTGTAGATCTACGTATTCTCACAATCGCGAGCCCGCATTCTCGCGTCGAACAACGGGGCCTGATGTCGCGCGTCTGTCCCGCTGTTGGTCAGCCATGGTCCGGGAAAGCCCTCGACTCGCAACGCACGGGTGGGCTTGATCGCATCGGTGCCCAGAAACGCCGCCCGAACGCCCCGATCCCGAAGCGCCCGCGCGGCGCGCCGGCACGGCTCTTCGAGTCCCGCGATGAGGACTGCGTCGAGAGCGGACAGCGCGGCCGCATCAGCCGCACGGCCGAGGGCGCCAGGGTCGTCTGGCTGGACGGCCCCGTGCCAGACGGGCGCCAGGCCGCGCCCGGCGGCCTCGGCCAGGAACGTGGCGCAGAGGGGCGCAGCAAAGCTGGAGCAATCGTCGAGGGCACCCACCCGGCGCGCGCCGAGCAGGCGATCCGCGACGGCAGCGAGCACGCGGGCCTGGGCATCATCGGCTGGACAGGCGCGAAAGAACGTCTGCCAGCCCCGGCCGGCGAGGGCGACACTCGACGCCGACGGCGTGATGTGCGCGAGACCGGCGGCGGCAAAGATCTCCCCGGCGGTTTCGCACGTCCAGGAGTTCATCGGCCCGATCACCCCCACGACGCGCGGATCATCGGCCAGCCGGCCAGCGGCGTCAGACGCACGGGCCGGGTCCGCGTGATCGTCGGCGACGATCAGGTCGCAGGGCCGGAGAGCGTCCTCGAACGCCACCGCAATCGCGTGCCGCAGCTGGAGGGCATAGGCCGCTTCCGGACCAGTCAAGGCGAGCAGCGCGCCGAGCGAGATGGAGGCGGACATGGGTGGCCGAACGCTATTCTAACGAGTTTGACCTTTCAGTCAAGAATAGGTAAATTCCCCGCACTGCGACGGTGAAGAACAGGCAAAGGCCGCTTTGGGAATTGACTGAAAGGTAGAATCCTGGTCAGACGACCCTCGACCCGGCGGTCGCCACCCGATGGCTTGCGGAGTTCGAAGGCGAAGTGAAGCACTCGCGGACGGCCGATTGCGTGGTGGCCGGGTTTCGCTGGCACAAGAGCGGCCCGGCGAGCTGGTCGGCTCGCTGCTGCTCGGCCTCTACGACGACCAGGCGCGGGCCGGTCGGTCCTCCACATCGGTGCCAACGGCATTCACCTTGCTGCTGAACGGACT
>JACDHQ010000335.1 GCA_013820975.1 Gemmatimonadaceae bacterium | reverse complement strand
CGCTTAAGGGAAAAGTGGGTGGCTGGCGCGCCTGTGCATTCGTTTTGTTAGAGGGTGTATTGCGTATGGCTGTAGATCCCAGCGTCACGTTCGCGGGCAGCGCGCGCCCGGCAAACGGCGGGTCCGGCGGCGGCGCCGCTGGCGGCGTCCAGATCCGGCTCGCGCCGCACGGTTATTCGGACGGAGCGTCGGTCGTCGCCGACGGGCGGCCCAACCCGCGCGCGGTCTCGAACACGGTTTTCAAGCAGACCGACGGTAGCGGCGTCCACCAGGACAAGCCGAGCCCGCAGGGGGTCAGCAGCCTGTTCTGGGTCTGGGGCCAGTTCTTCGACCATGACGTCGTGCAGACCCGGTCCGGCGGCGGGGGCGAGACGGCCCCCATTCGCGTGCCGGCGGGCGACCCGGTGTTCGCGCCGGGCTCGGAGCTGAGCTTCAACCGGTCCGAGCCGATCTCGGGCACCGGGACCGGCCCGAACAACCCGCGGCAGTTCGGGAACCAGATCTCGGCCTATCTAGACGGCTCGATGGTCTACGGCTCTGATCCGGCGAAGGCGGCGGCGCTGCGCGAGCCGGACTCGGCGAAGCTGAAGCTGACGAGCCAGGGTACGATCGGCTTCGCGGCCGCGGACGATCCCCTCTTCCGCGGCGGCCCGATCGCCGGCGACACGCGGGCGAACGAAAACGTGGCGCTCCTGTCGATGCAGGCGCTGTTCGCGCGCGAGCACAACCGGCTCGTGGACGAGCTGCGTGCGGCGGATCCGACGCTCGGGCGCGACGCGCTCTTCGAGGGGGCGCGGGCCAGGGTCGAGGCGATCATCCAGGCGATCACCTACAACGAATACCTGCCGAAACTGATCGGCCCCGACCCGCTGCCGAAGTACACCGGGTTCAAGTCGGGCGTCAGCTCGGCGATCTCGCTGGAGTTCTCGACGGCCGTCTACCGGCTCGGCCACAGCATGCTGTCGCCGACGATCCACCGGCTGAACGAGGACGGATCGGCGCATGCCCGCGGGCCGCTGGCGCTGCGCGACGTCTTCCTGACGCGAGGCGTGGTCGAGGAGACGGGCCTAGGCCCCGTGTTCCGCGGCGTCGCCGCGACGCGGTCTCAGGCGCTCGACACGTTTATCATCGAGGACGTGCGGTCTCTGCTCTTCGGCGCCGGGGGGCCAGGGTCGGACCTCGTTGCGCTCAACATCCAGCGCGGGCGCGACCACGGGCTGCCGAGCTACAACGAGATGCGGCAGGCGCTGGGGCTCGCTCCGAAGACGAGCTTTTCGGACATCACGGACGACGCGGCGCTCGCGGCGCGGCTGCGGGCGGCCTATGGCGACGTCTCGAAGCTCGACCTCTGGGTGGGCGGACTCGCCGAGACGCCCGTGCGCGGCGGCATGGTCGGCGAGACCTTCCGGGCGGTGCTGGTGGACCAGTTCGAGCGGATGCGCGACGGCGACCGGTTCTGGAGCGAGGGCCGGGGGTTCTCCCAGCGCGAGCTGAAGGAGCTGTGGTCGACGACGCTGTCGGACGTGATCCAGCGTAACACCGACGTCGAGGTGCTGCAGAAGGACGCCTTTGTCGCCCATCGCCGGCTCGTGGGCGGCCCGGGCGACAACACCCTGGTCGGCAGCGATGTGCCGAACCTGATCGGGGGCCTCGGGGGCGACGACGTGCTGACTGGAGGCACCGCGGCGGACGAGATCTACGGCGGTGCGGGCGCGGACCGACTGAACGGTGGCCCCGGGGCGGACGTCCTTTACGGCGGCAAGGGCCGGGACGTCTTCGTGATCGCGGCCTCGGAGGCGATGGACGACCGGATCTACGGCGGCAGGGGCTTTGACACGGTGGTCGTCGACGCGGGCCGTGGGCCGGTCCGGCTGCAGGACACGCGGCTGATGAAGGGGATCGAGCGGTTCGACGGGCGCGGCCAGGACGTGATCGGCACGCCGGGCGACGACCGGCTCGACTTCGCGCGCTTCGACGAGGCGGTGAACATCGGGTCCGTCCGCGGCGGCCGAGGCGACGACGTGATCCGGGGCGGCGCCGCGAATGACCGGCTCTTCGGCGGCGCGGGCGACGACCGGCTCTTTGGCGGCGCGGGCGACGACCGGCTCTTTGGCGGCGCCGGCCAGGACCGGCTGTTCGGGGGCAAGGGCGCCGACCGGCTATCGGGGGGCAAGGGCGCGGACGAGCTCTTCGGGGGCTCCGGCAAGGACGTGCTGAACGGGGGGCCCGGCGACGACGTGTTCCAGTTCCGGGCGAACGCCTCGTCGGGGCGGAACCGGATCGAGGACTTCGACGCGCGGGGCAACGACCAAATCCGGCTCGTGGAGTTCGACTTCGGCGCGCCGGACGGCGAGGAGCTGAGCCGGCGGGAGAAGTTCGCGGCCGTGGAGGACGCGACGAGCTTCAGCAAGGCCGGCGCGAAGATCGACCTCAAGGCGCTGGGCGGCGACGGCTCGGTCCTGCTCGAGGGGGTGCATGACCTGACATTCGGGCCCGAAGACTTCCTGTTCGGCTGACGGAAGAGCGCGTTCGTTTCGGAGAGAGCCGAAAGCGCCTCGTCCACCGCCCGGACCCAGAACGACGCCGCGCTGGGCGCGGCGGCAATCGTGAGCGTGATCACCGGGTCGGTGGCGAGCGCGAAGGCTGCGCTCATGTTGATCAACTGGGCGCGCCGGTCCCGTCGTTGTGCACGATCCGCCAGCGGGTATGGGGCCGCGCTGGAAGCCGATGCCGATGCAGTTGAGCACAGCACCGAGCGTGAGGGTGGTGGCAAGGGCTGCGGTCGAGCCATAGAGGCCGAAGAAGCCCATGCCCGTGCACTGCAGCATAACGAGCGAGATGCGCGTCACGAAGGTCCAGCCGCCGAGGGCGGGGGCGTTGCCGCGCCAGCAGGCCCAGCCGGCAAGCGTTGATCGGACGCTGCGTCCACGGTCGCCGCCGAAGTTATGCGCCAGCGGCGCATGCTGGTGGCGAACGAAGCGCCCATCCAGCCGAAGCCCTTGCAGATAGGGGGCGGACCATAGATCGCCTTCCAGCGGCGATCGAGCGGTCGCGCATCGACACGTTGGCCACCTGCGCCTGGGTGCGTGAGGCGGAGACGGTGCTGCTGCGGGGCCGCCGGGCGTGGGCAAGTCCCACTTGTGCATCGCCCTCGGCGTGAAGGCGGGGCAGCTCGGCTTCGCGGGGCAGTACTTCCTGTCAACCAGCACTGAAACGGGGCTCTGAATCAATCTCGATGCATGCGTCTATGAGGCTGGGAGCAGACGGGCTCTGAGGAGGTCGAGGTTGGCGCGGCCGTACATCTGTCGCTTGACGAGCTTCAGCTTCGTGATCTGGCCTTCCGTCTGACCGTTGGACCATGGCTCGACGATCGCGGCAGAGATTGCTGCCTTGTCCGCCGCCACGCCCCTCGCGAAACTGCTGATCAGGCTTTTGGCCGCCGCTTCGATCCACGGGTCGAGGCCGCCGGCGTCCTTGCCGCGGATCATGCGGTGGAAGCGGTCCACGAAATCGCGCGCCTCGACAAGGGCGGGAACGGCGTTCTCAACGGTGGCGACAATCGTCCGATCCACACGCGACAGCAGGTCGGGGCTCGTTGTGAGCATGCGCGCGAGGGCACGGGCGCTCGGAGACCGGCGCGGGCCAACGCTCGTCTCGTCGCGGCGACGCCGGGTCGCCCATTCCGCGACGACGCGCAGCGATCCGGAGAAACCGCGGCCCCGCAGCCGTCGCCACAACTCCGCGCCATTGCGGCAGCCGCCAGCCCATTCGGCGTCGAGCCGCTCGAGCCAGGGCTCGAGCGAGCTCGCCCGAGGACGGAACGGCTCGGCGC
>JACDHQ010000334.1 GCA_013820975.1 Gemmatimonadaceae bacterium | reverse complement strand
GCCAACGACTCGCGGTCGCTCGGTGCGATCATGGTGACGGTCGGCAGCGATACGATCCGCCTCGAGATCGACCCCGGCGTGACAGGGCTCATCGTCGATGAAGCGCACCTGCGCACACCCGGCATCCGCAGCTTCGATGCGGAGGGTGGCGGCGGGCGCCCCGCGGCGGCGAATGGCGTGCGGCTCGGCCTGATGATGGCACGCAATGCTTCCATCACCCTCGGCAATGCCGGGGGGCGCGGGCGTGGGCGAGCAGGAATCGACTGGCTCGGGCGCTGGGCACCCACGATCGACCTCGCCAACCGGCGGGTCATCCTCCGGCGCGCCGGGTCGGTGCCGTACGCCGTGCAGGCCGCACAGCCCGAACGACTGGCGGTGCTGCTCGACGTGCCCGCCTCGACGGGCACCCGCCTCGACGGCCCATGGACCGTCGGCGGCGGCACGTTCATGCGCCTCGGCGCCGACCTCCTGTTGCGGGCGAGACCCGCGACCATCACGTACGACCCGCGCCGCGGCGAGCTGCTGCTGGTGCGCTGACGCAGTGCCCTCCCTTTACCCCTCGACTGACATGTTCTTCCCGGAAGCCGCCACTCTGCTGCGGCGCTGCATCGTCGCTGGCGCCGCCGCAGTGCTGGTCATGGCCATCGCGCCCGAGGTGTCGGCGCAGGATCCCGCCGCGCGCGACAGCATTGGGCGCGACGACCGCAACTTCTCCTTTTACGCACGCGGGCCGTATCGCAGTGCCATTCCGCGCCCGGAGTTGATCCTCGGCTACGAGGTCGGCGAGCAGAACACGCAGTTCCTCATGCAGGAGCGCGTGCTGCTGGCGATCGCCGATGCAGCGCGGGACCGTGTGCGGGTCGAGGCCATCGGCGACACGCCTGAGAAGCGGCCGATGCGGCTGTTCATCATCTCGGCTCCCGAGAACATCCAGCGGCTCGACGCGATCAGGGCGGACCTCGGCCGGCTGAGCGACCCCCGTACGCTCGGCGCGGGCGATCGCGATGCGATCATCGCACGCACGCCGGCCGTGGTCTGGATCAACGAGAGCGTGCATGGGAACGAGGCACCGGGCTTCGAGACGGCGATGCAGACGCTCTATCAGCTCGCAGCGAGCGAAGAGCCGGCCACGGTGCAGGCGTTGCGAAACGTGCTGGTGATCCTCAACCCGAGCACGAATCCCGACGGGCACGAGCGATTTGCGGTGTGGTACAACTCGGTGCAGATGGGTACCCCCTACACCGCGTCGCTCGAGAAGCAGGAGCCGTGGAGCATCCAGGGGCGCTTCAACCACTATCGGTTCGACATGAACCGCGACGTGATGACATCGACGCAGCGCGAGGTGCAGGCGCTCATCCGGGCGATGCACCGGTGGCACCCGATGGTGGCCGTCGACCAGCATGGCCAGACGAGCAACTATTTCTTTCCGCCGACCGCGGCGCCGATGAACGCGAACCTCGGCTCCGACTTCCAGAAGTGGATGGAGATCTACGGGAGGGGGAACGCGGCCGCATTCGACCGGCATGGCTGGATGTACTACACGCGCGACCAGTTCGATGCCTACGGTCCCTTCTACTGGGACACGTGGCCCTCGCTGACGGGCGCGATCGGCATGACGTACGAGACCGACTGCGGAGGCTGGAAGGGACTGCTGTGGCGTCGCGAGGACGGGACGATCTGCTCCTTCCGCGACGGCATCGCAAAGCATTATACGACCGCGATCGCGACGATCGAAACCACCGCCGCGCGCAGCCAGGAGCGCGTACGCGACTGGGCGCAGTTCCGCGCCGACGCCGTGAATGCCGGGCGGACGGGTACCATGAAGCGCGTCGTGCTCGACCCGGGGAGCGACCCTGTGCGCGCGGCCGAGCTGGTGTCGACGCTGCTGCGCAGCGGGATCGAGGTGCGCCGGACCACCGCGCCCTTCAGCGCATCGCGGGTGCATTCATATTCGGCAGACGGCAGCGCGTCGCGGCGTTTCGATGCGGGCGTGTACGTGGTGGATCTCGCGCAGCCGAATGGCGTGGTGGCGAGGGCGGTGCTCGAGGCGTCGCCGCGGCTCGATACCGCCTTCGCGCGGACGCAGCTCGAGAGGCTCGCGCGCAACGCGCGGCGCGGCTCGGGTGAGAACCGCGAGGGGTACGAGTTCTATGACGTCACCGCATGGGCACTGCCGGTGATGTTCGGTGTCGATGCGTGGTGGACGGAAGATGCGCCGGCAGTTGCGGGCGACCTGGTGTCGCTGGGTTCGGATGGGGTCACGATGTCGGCAACATCGCCGGCCGGCATCACCGGGGGGCGCGCGCGCTCGGCGTACGTGTTCGCGCCGGCGACGAACGGGGCCTCGCGCCTCGCCTATCACCTGCTTGCCGCGGGGTATCGCGTCGGCGTCAGCGCCACGGAGATGGAAGCGGGTGGCCGCCAGTGGCCGCGTGGCACGTACGTGATCCGCACGGCCCGCAATGCCGAGTCGCTCCATGACCGGCTCGACGCGCTGGCCCGCGAGAGCGGTGTGGAGGTCGTTGCCGTCAACTCGGCATTCACCGACGGCGCGCAGTTCGGCATCGGCTCGGGATCGGTGGTCGACCTCGAGATGCCGCGCGTTGCGCTCGTCGGCGACGAAGGCATCAGTCAGACGAGCTACGGCTCGGTGTGGTGGACGCTCGAGCAGCGCTACGGCATGCGGCTCACGCCCGTGACCACCCGGTGGCTCGCGTCGGGCACCCTGGGCGATTTCAACGTCATCATCGTGCCGAGCGGCTCGGCCGGGGCGCTGAACCGGATCGTCGGCAAGGGTGGCGCAGATCGCCTGCGGTCGTGGATGCAGGGTGGCGGGACGCTCATCACCATGGGCGGCGCCACCGGGTGGGCGGCGAACGGTGACGTGAACTTCACCAGTGCGCGCCCCGTCGGCCGCGAGGAGACGCCAGCTGGGGGCGCGGCGGGAAAGGATAGCGCTGCGACACCGGGGAGCGGCATCGCCGCCGACGACCTGCTCGCCGTGACGAGTCCGACGGCGAATGCCAATGTGCCCGCGTCGCTTCCCGGGGGGCACTTCGACGTCGTGCTCGACCGGACCCACTGGCTCACGCAGGGGTTCGAGCAGCCGCGCGCGACGGTCATGCTCGAGGGGGGCACGTTCTACAAGCTCTCGAAGGAGGGCTCGAACGTGGCGGTGTTCGCGCCGACGGGCACGCTCGCCCGCGGCGGGTTCACCTGGCCGGGCAACACGGAACGCCTGCTGCGGAACACGGCGTACCTGATCAACGAGCCGGTGGGCGGAGGCCACCTGGTGGCGTTCGCGGGCGAGCCGATGTTCAGGGCGTGGTGGCGGGCGCTCGACCGGCTGGTGTTGAACGCGATCGTGCTCGGGCCCGCGTACTGACTGACGGGGGCGCCGCTGCGGCGTAGCCGCACGGGCGCCCCACCAGCGTAGCGTCAAAAAGCGCCCCGCGGCAAGCCGCGGAGCGCCCTATGGCGCGGTTGGAAGTACCACATCATTCTCGGTGGCGCGTCCAGAGGAAGATCGCCCCACATCCGAATCCGCGTGCACCGGCAGGCAGCTCGGAGCTGCTGCGGTACACCTCGAGCGCCGCGGGCAAAGCGAGCCTGAAGGATCCGCTGCTGTTGGTCCGGATTCGAACATTCTGGCGGACGGCGGTTACCTCAACGTCGGGAACAGGAAGTCCTGCGGTGTCGACTACGGCGCCGGAGACAATCTGTTGACGTGGAGGCTCGACCACGGATGGGCCGCCTACGGCGCCCGCAACTCCTGAAGGCAAGGTGAGCCAAACGGCTATTGCCAGCCAACCGTAATGCTCCCACGCAGTCGAATAC
>JACDHQ010000333.1 GCA_013820975.1 Gemmatimonadaceae bacterium | reverse complement strand
GGCGGGTCGCCACCGTGGGACGGCAAGGTCGAGCGGCGTCTCGGCGGGGGAGTGGCTCTCGCCACCGTGGGACGGCAAGGTCGAGTGGCGTCTCGGCGGGGGAGTGGCTCTCGCCACCGTGAGACGGCAAGGTCGAGAGGCGGTCGGCTGGGGCAACGATCCAGGCGACCCGCGCGTCTGATGTACATCACCCCGCTGGACGTCACCCCTCGACCGAGGCCCCATGCGCCCGCAGGCCCGAACGACCGTCATCGCCCTCCTGACCCTCGCCGCCACGGGAGCGCAGGCGCAACTGCCGGCGGCGCGGGAGCAGACCGCCGACCAGCAGGTGCTCCACGTCCTCAATCGCCTCGCGTACGGCCCGCGTCCCGGCGACGCGGCCCGCGTGAGGGCGATGGGGGTGGACGCCTGGATCGAACGGCAGCTCGCGCCCGCGTCGCTGCCCGATTCGGGGATGACGACGCTGCTCGCCGCGTACCCGGGCCTCGTCACCGAGCCGGAGGAAATCTCGCGCCTCTATCGTGAACAGGTGGCCGAGCGTCGGCGGATGCAGCAGGCCGGCGACACGGCCGCGCGTCGCATGCAGCAGGCCGGCGACACGGCCGCGCGTCGCGCGCGGAACGGGAACGGGAACGCCAACGGGAGCGGCGCACAGCTCAACGCAGCGATCGCCGACGTCGGGATGGCAAAGCTCGCGCGCGCGGTCGTCTCCGAGCGGCAGCTGCACGAGATGATGGCGGACTTCTGGGCGAACCACTTCTCGGTCTCGCGAGCCAAGGGGCAGACCCGCCTGTACCTCGCGCACTACGACCGCGACGTCATCCGCGCGCATGCGATGGGACGCTTCCGCGACCTGCTCGGCGCGGTCGCGCAGAGTCCGGCGATGCTATTTTATCTCGACAACGCCCGCAGCGTTGCTGCAGCGCGTCCGCTCGACAACGCCCGCAGCGTTGCTGACCAGGCACGCCAGCCTGCAAGCGCCCGCGCGAGACAGCAGCAGGCCAACCGCCCCCGCGGCATCAACGAGAACTACGCCCGCGAGCTGCTCGAGCTGCACACCCTCGGCGTCGATGGCGGTTACACGCAGCAGGACGTGCAGGAGGTGGCGCGCGCGCTCACGGGGTGGACGATCGATCCGCGGCGCGGCGCATTCCTCTTTCGCCCGGCCATGCACGACCGCGCAGCGAAGACGGTGCTCGGCGTCGCAATGCCCGCCGGTCGCGGGATCCAGGACGGCGAGGACGTGCTCGACCTCCTTGCGCGGCATCCGGCGACGGCACGCCACATCGCGCACAAGCTGGTGGTGCGGTTCGTGAGCGACTCGCCGCCACCGGCACTGGTGGCGCGCGCGGCGGCGACGTTCACGCGCACCGACGGCGACATCACGGAGACGCTGCGCACGATCGTCACGAGCGACGAGTTCTTTGCGCAGGAGGCATGGCGCGCGAAGGTGAAGACGCCCTTCGAGCTCGTGGCGAGCACCTACCGCGCGCTGGGCCAGGTGCCCGACAGCACCCCGCGCGGCGCGCAGCTCGTCGCGCGGCTCGGGCAGCCCATCTATGGGAGACAGACGCCCGACGGCTGGCCCGACACGGCCGACGAGTGGATGAATGCGGGGGCGATCCTCAATCGCATCAACTTCGGGTTGTTGGCGGCGGGTGGGCGGGTGCCGGGATTGCGGCTGGCGGAGTGGCCGGCGTTCAACGAGATGCGAGATGCGAAATGCGAGATGCGAGATGCGAGATGCGAGATGGGGCCGAGATGCGAGATGGGGCCGAGATGCGAGATGGGGCCGAGATGCGAGATGCGAGATGCGAGCAGGCCGTCGACATCGTCGTCGCTGCGCTGCTCGGTGGCAGCGTGTCGATCGAGACGCGGGAGCTCCTCGTGAGCGGCGCGAACCCGCTGCTCGCAGGCGCACCTGCTCGTGACGCAAGTGACTCCACCGCGGTCTCCGCGCGCGGGCTTCTCCTCACGCCACTGCAGCAGCTCGTCGGCCTCGCGCTCGGCGCACCCGAATTCCAGCGGAGATAGCGATGCAGCGACGCATATTCGTGAAGAGTGGCGCACTCGCGCTGGTGACGCTCGGGCTCTCCCCAAGCTTCCTGCGGCGCACGGCATTCGGCGCCGAGATGCTGCGCGGGGCGGTGGCGACGGGGGGGAAGGGGAAGACGTTGATCTGCCTCTTCCAGCGCGGCGCGGCCGATGCGCTGAATGTGATCGTTCCGCATGCGGACGCCGCCTACTACGCAGCTCGCCCCACTATCGCGATCGCGCGACCTGGTGCGGGCGCCGCGGCGGCGATCGACCTCGACGGGCGGTTCGGGTTGCATCCGGCGCTCGCACCATTCGAGCGGCTGTGGAAGGAGCGGATGCTCGCGCCGGTGGTCGCCGTCGGCAGTCCCAGTGCGACGCGCAGCCACTTCGATGCGCAGGACTTCATGGAGAGCGGTACGCCGGACATGAAGTCGACGCGCGATGGGTGGCTCAATCGGTATCTGGCGACGAGTGGAACGTGCGAGATGCGAGATGCGAGATGCGAGGTCACCGCCGGCCCCGGAACGCTCACCGCCGACGCGAGCGCATTCCGCGCGGTCGCGATGGCCGACACCACGCCGCGCATCCTCGACGGGCCCGCGGCGGCCGTCGCGATGAGCAGCCTCGACAACTTTGCGGTCGTCGCGCGCGGGGGTGACGTCTCCGACAGGCTGGAGGCGCTCTACCGCACCGGTCGCGCGGATGTGGTGCACGCGGCGGGGACCGACACCTTCGAGGCGATTCGGCAGCTGCGCGCGGCGAACCCGCTGCAGTACCAGCCGCAGCATGGCGCCGAGTATCCGCGGTCGCAGTTCGGGATGCGGCTGCGGCAGATCGCGCAGCTCATCAAGGCGGGCGTGGGGCTCGAGGTGGCGTTCGCGGACGTCGGCGGCTGGGACACGCACGTGAACCAGGGGGGCGGCACGGGGCAGCTCGCGGCGCGCCTCACCGACTTCTCACGCTCCGTTGCGGCGCTGGTGCAGGACCTCGGCGACCGGATGGACGATGTGGTGATCCTCACGATGTCGGAGTTCGGGCGCACCGTGCGACAGAACGGCAACGGCGGCACGGACCACGGCCATGCGGGCGCGATGTTCGTGATCGGCGGCTCGCTCGCCGGCGGCGGGCGCGTTCACGGGACGTGGCCGGGGCTCGAGCGGGAGCAGCTCTACGAGGGGCGCGACCTGGCGCTCACGACGGACTTCCGCGACGTGTTCGGGGAGGTGCTGCGGGGTCAGCTTGGTGCGACGAACCTTGGGGCGGTGTTTCCGGGGTATCGGCAGGGGGAGAGGTTGGGGCTCGTCTGAACCCTCCGGCTAGCCCGGTGAGGTCGACGGTCCAACGCTGCAGCTTCCCACGCCCCTGCCTGCACGCCCCTGCACGGCCGTGCACGCCCCTGCCGGCCCCTGCACGCGCCCCGGCACGCCCACAGGTGTGATGGTGCCTCAGGCGGTGCTATGGCAAAACTGGCAATTCCCCCCGGTTAGCCGCGATCAGGCAGGGTTGCCGCCGTGAATTGCCAGTTTTGCCAGGAGGGACCCACACGGGGCGCTCCCGTGGCCTGGCCGCGCGTCGCCCAGTCGCGGCAGCCACCGGCCACCGCCAGACAAAACCGATTGACTGGCGAGGAGGGATGGTCGGCTTCGCCGCTCTGCTGGCCTCGCTGGCCTCGCATGACAGCGCGCAAGGCGCTTTCGACCCGCCGGACGGCAATCCTTACAAAAATCCCTTAGGAATTCGACCCCCCGAACTACGCTTAAGAGAGTGAGGGGTGCGGGAACAGCGATGAGGGACAAGGGACGAGG
>JACDHQ010000332.1 GCA_013820975.1 Gemmatimonadaceae bacterium | reverse complement strand
GTACTGGCCGGGACGGATATCGGGCAGGTAGCAGTGCCACGCCTGATCGGTGCGCTCGGTCAGCGGAATCCTGATCCGCTCGTCCGCGTCATCGGGGCCATTGAACAGGCAAAGCTCGACGCCCGTCGCGTTCTCGGAGAACAGGGCAAAGTTGACGCCGGTGCCATCCCACGTGGCGCCGAGGGGGTACGGCCGTCCTGGCCAGACTCGCATTGCAGAAATTCCTATCGGAACGCGACCGCCGGCGCGACGCCGGTGCCGGTCACTGCTGTCGTTGGAAGAGCGCCGCGCTCCAGGCGGGCAGCATGAACTCGCCGCCATCCCGTGAAGTGGATCTACCCGCTCCACCGTAGCGCTCGTCGTCGGTTGTCAGGTGCAGCGTCCATGCGGCTGCGTCCGCCGACAGGCGCACGGAGTGTTCCACGTCACTGAGATTGAAGAGAGCCCGCCAGCCCGCTGCGCGGTCGAGTGAGATGATCCCATCGGAATCATAACCGACCTCGACGGGACTGCCGCCTGGGCGCAGCGACGCCTCCGCCTTCCTTAATAGAAGCAGGTCGGTGTAAAGGGCCTGGATGCCCGCGTGCGGTGGCCCGGCAGCCTTCGCGGTGTCGAGCCTGGATCGCACAAACGTTTCAGCTGCCTGCGGATCGGGGACTTCATCTCCCCATCCGAATGAGGCGAACTCGTCGCGCCGGCCCTTTCGCACGGCCTCCACCAGTCCCGGGTCGGAGTGGCTGATGAAGTACTGGAAGGGATTCGTCTCGCCGTATTCCTCGCCCATGAACAGCATCGGCACGTACGGCGAGAGGAGCAGGAGCGCGGCAGCGACCCGCTGGCGATCGGGCGGGATCAGCGTCCCGAAGCGGTCGCCGGCCGCCCGGTTGCCTACCTGGTCATGGTTCTGCACCGACACGATGAACTGCGCGCGCGGCCGCCCAGCCGACGATGCGCCATGTCGCCGCTTGCGATGCGCGCTGAGGCTGCCCGCGTACACGAACGGCTCGCGAAGACTATCCGCCACTCGCTCGGTTCCGCCGAAGTCGGAGTAGTACCCGCTCGTCTCACCAGTTATCGCCGCATGCACCGCGTGGTGAAAGTCATCCGCCCATTGGGCATCCATGCCGTACCCACCCTCGACCGCCGGCTCGATCAGGCGCGGGTCGTTGAGGTCGCTCTCGGCGATCACGACCACGGTCCTGCCTGCGGCGGTGCCGACGTCGTGCACACGGTCCGTGAGTTCCTGGAGCAGGTGTAGCGCGCCGAAGTCGAATATCCCGTGGACCGCGTCGAGGCGCAGCGCGTCCACGTGATATTCGTGAATCCAGTGGCACGCGTTGTCGATGACGTGCCGTCGCACCCCATCCGAATGCGGGCCATCGTAGTTCACCGCGCGCCCCCATGGCGTCTGGTATCTGTCGGTGAAGTACGGGCCGAACGCGTCGAGGTAGTTCCCTTCCGGGCCGAGATGGTTGTAGACCACGTCGAGCACCACGGCGAGGCCATGGCCGTGCGCCGCATCGACGAGCCGCTTCAGGCCGTCGGGCCCGCCGTAGCTGTGCTGCACGGCGTAGAGGTGCACGCCATCGTACCCCCAGTTTCGTTCCCCTGGAAACTGGGCGACGGGCATGAGCTCGATCGCGGTGATGCCAAGCGCGGCGAGCCTGGGCAGCTCCGCGATCGCGGCGTCGAAGGTGCCTTCCCTGGTGAAGGTGCCCATGTGTAACTCATAGATCGCATAGTCGGCGAGCGGCATGCCCTTCCAGCTTGCGTCGCTCCAGGCGAACGCCGCGGGATCGACGATGCGCGAGGCGCCATGCACCCCATGTGGCTGCCAGCGGCTCACCGGGTCGGGAAGTTCGCGCCCATCGGGGAGGACGAACGTGTAATCGTTCCCTGCCGCCGCGCCTTGCACGACGGTCTCGACCACGCCCTCGCCTTCGGTGGCGGTCTCCATGCGGTGCGTGCCGGCTGCGGGTCCGTCGTGGACACGAACCTGCAGCGACTCGGCCGCGGGCGCCCAGACGGCAACGTGCACGCGGCCGTCGGGAAGAATCGTCGCGCCGCGACGGAGTGACCAGCTGCTGCTCACCGCTCGCGGCTCATCTCACCCGTCGTGAGCCGAGCGATTCCGCGCAACGGGATCCCGATCCATTCCGGCCGGTTGTTCAGCTCGTACGCCAGTTCGTAGAAGACCTTCTCGATCTCGAACAAGGCCAGCAGCCGCCGCGCGTTCGCCGGTTCCTGAGGCAGGTACCCTGCCGCCGCGTTGCCGAAGTATCCCGCGAGAAAGGCATCGCGTGCGTCACGCTCCCAGCGACCGGTGCGCACCTCGACCGTACCGGGGTCGGTGCCCCCGCTGCCATTGCGCGCATCACCGGCAAGCGTCGCTGCGGCATACGAGAACGAGCGGAGCATCCCCGCCACGTCGCGCAGCGGGCTGTGCTTGCGCCGCCGCTCGGCGAGCGGGCGCGCGGGCTCACCCTCGAAGTCGATGATCATGAACTCGCCCGCTGCCGTGCGGAGCACCTGCCCGAGGTGGTAGTCGCCATGGTGACGGATGCACTGCCCTGCATCCTCGTCGACGTGCTCGACGATCTCCTCGATGAGGTCGATGTAGTGCTCACGCCGGCGCACCACCACCTTCGCCTCCTCCACGCGATCCCGGCGTATGCGTCCCGCAGCGAGCTGGCGCTCGAGCAGGTCGATCGCCGCTTCGATCTGCTGCTCGGCGCGCTGCGCCCAGTCCTGCAGCTCTTCCTCTTCCGCGGCTTCCGGAGCGAACGAGGGCGAGCTGTCGTCGCGCGCGAGTGCATCGTGCATCGTACGCGTCACCCGGCCGAGCTGCGCCGCGTCGGCCTCGAAGGCATTCTCCGGCGTGCTGTCCCGCGACGCGTCGAAGTAGGCGCGGCCGGTCGTGAGCGTGTACTCCCATGCACCCGTTGCGCCGGCCACGAGCTCCTGCAGCATGCCACCGACTGTGGTGCCACTGGCATCCTCCCATCGGATCGTACCGAGGAGCACCGGCGTGTTCGGGAATCCCTGGCGGAGCGTGAGGAATTCGGTGACCTCGACGTCAGGATGCTCCCCCGCCTCGAGCTTGCGAAAGAGCTTGAGGATCGCCGACGTGCCAAGCCGCATCGATGTGTTGCTCTGCTCCGCGCTGCCGAGGGTGACATCGGCGCCGGGGGGCAGTGTCAGCCGGCGGTCGCCCGCGCGTGCGACGACCCAGCGTCCGCCGTCGTACTCGACCGTGCAGCCACCTGCGAACGCTGCCGCAAGCTCCCGGCGGAACTCCGGGTCCTCGGTTGCATCGTACACCGCATGGTCGCCGACCTGCGCGATCGTCGTCGCGCCAGCGGGCGCCGCGGCGCGCGCGGCGACGGGGAGCTGGTACTGGAGTGTCCCCGCGGTGGTGTCGATGTCCAGCCGCAGGATTGCGAAAACCCCGCCGGCCCACGGCAGTTGCAACGCATGGGCGATGCGTGCTGCCGTGGGCGCACCTCCCTTGGCGCCGAACCAGCGCCGCCCCTGCACGTAGGAGATCAGCGTCTCACTATCGAGCCTGTGCGCCAGCCCGGCGGCGGCGGTCTCCGGGGTTGCCTTCCCCGACTCCCGCCCCCCGGCCCCCGACCGGTCTTCCCCCGACCCCCGTCCCCCTTCTCCCGACCGCAGTTCGCTCATCCCCTGCGTTCCGCCGCCTTGAAGTCCACGTTCGCCAGCTCCTGCACCTCCGTGACCCGGTCGGCCTGCACGAGACGGAACCAGAGGAAGTTGTGGGGGCCAAGCGTCAGCAGATACGGCAGCTCGCCGACGCGCGGAAAGGGCTGGCCGCTCCACAGCTCCACC
>JACDHQ010000331.1 GCA_013820975.1 Gemmatimonadaceae bacterium | reverse complement strand
CATAGTAGCCGAGGAGTTCGTGACCGCGGAGGACGGGTCGGGGGTGGTGCACATGTCGCCGGCGTTCGGTGCCGACGACTACGCGGCCGGCCAGCGCCACGAGCTCGCGTTCCTGCAACCGGTCGGCGCACGCGGCGAGTTCCCCGACGACATGCCGCTTGTCGGGGGACGGTTCGTCAAGGATGCCGACCCGCTCATCATCGAGGAACTCCAGCGCCGCGGCGTGCTGTTCAAGTCGCAGCGGTTCGTCCACAGCTATCCGCACTGCTGGCGATGCCGCACGCCGTTGCTGTACTACGCGCGCACCTCATGGTTCGTGCGCACGACGGCGTTCAAGGACCGGATGATTGCCGCCAACGCGCAGGTCCACTGGACCCCACCGGAGATGGGTGCGGGCCGGTTCGGCGAGTGGCTCGAGAACAACATCGACTGGGCGATCTCGCGCGAGCGCTACTGGGGCACGCCGCTGCCGCTCTGGCTGTGTGACGCGGACGCCGCGCACACGGTGCCGGTGCAGAGCTACGCCTCGCTGGCGGAGCACGCCGGCCGCGCGCTGCCCGATGACTTCGATCCGCACCGGCCGTTCATCGACGACTATCACTGGCCGTGCCGCGCGGCCGGATGCAACGGGACCATGCGCCGCACGCCGGAAGTCGTGGACACCTGGTTCGACTCGGGCTCGATGCCCTTCGCGCAGTGGCACTATCCCTTCGAGAACGCGGAGCGCTTCGCGGCGCAGTATCCCGCGGACTTCATTGCCGAGGGGGTGGACCAGACGCGCGGGTGGTTCTACTCGCTGCTGGCGATTGCGACGGGACTCGGGGACGAACTCGCCGGGAGTCGCGAGGCGGGAGCAGGGAGCAGGGATTCGGGAACCGTTGGCGACCGGCGGGCCGGCGCGTCCGATCGCCGCACGTCGTCCGACGCCCCCGCCTCCCGACCCCAGTCTCCCTATCGCAGTGTCGTCGTCAACGACCTCGTGCTCGACGCGAACGGCCACAAGATGTCAAAGAGCCGCGGCAACGCGGTCGATCCGTGGGCGGTGATCGAGCGGCACGGCGCCGATGCGGTCCGGCTCTTCCTCGTCGCGTCGAGCAAGGTGTGGGTGCCGCGCCGCTTCGACGAGAACGCGATCCGCGAGCAGGCCGGCAAGTTCCTGCGGACGCTCAAGAACGTGTACAGCGGCATCTTCGCGCAGTATGCGAACTTCGGGTGGGCGCCGTCGGCGGCCGATCCGGCCGTCGCGGACCGGCCGCTCGCCGATCGCTGGATCCTCTCCCGGCTGACCGCCGTCGAGGCGCAGGTCGATGCCGCGCTCACCAGCTACGACGCCACCGTCGCCGCGACCGCGCTGATCCAGTTCGTGGACGACGACGTCGCCAACTGGTACGTGCGCACCAGCCGCGCGCGCTTCTACGACGTGGCGGACGCCGACAACCGCGCGGCATTCGCGACGCTGCACGAGGTGCTCACGGTCACCTGCCGGCTGCTGGCGCCGCTCTGCCCGTTCGTCACCGACTGGATGCACCGCGAGCTCACCGGCGAGACGGTGCACCTTGCGCGGTTCGTGCGCGAGCCGGCCCAGGCGCATCGCGACGAACGGCTGGAGGTGGCGATGGCGGCGATCCGCACGCTGGCGACGCTCGGGCGCGCGGCACGCGAGCAAGCCGGGATCAAGGTGCGCCAGCCGCTCGCCCGCATGGTGGTCGTGGCGCCGCGGGTGTCCGAAGCAGAGCTCGCGCCGCTCATGCCCCTCCTGGCGACGGAGCTCAACGTGAAGGAGGTAGCGTTCGCCAGCTCCGGCGACGCACTCGTGACGCTCGAGGGACGACCCAATTTCCGCACGCTGGGTAAGAAGTTCGGCAAGGCGACGCCGGAGGCAGCGCAGCAGGTGGCCGCGCTCCCGAGCGACGTGCTCCGCCGGATGGCGAACGGCGAAGGGGTCGAGGTCACCGCCGGCGGGACGACGCGGGCACTCGACGCCGAGGACGTCGAGCTCCGGCGGCTCTCGGCGGGGGACCTCGTGGTGGCGGAAGAGCTTGGTTTCTTCGCCGCCATCGATCCCGCGGTGACCCCGGCATTGCAGGGAGAGGGGAGGGCACGCGAGCTTGTAAGCCGTAT
Source organism: Gemmatimonadaceae bacterium (assembly GCA_013820975.1). GTDB lineage: Bacteria > Gemmatimonadota > Gemmatimonadetes > Gemmatimonadales > Gemmatimonadaceae > JACDHQ01. The sequence continues at coordinate 1,736 of JACDHQ010000331.1, read as the reverse complement.
CCAGCGGCTCCGAAAGGAGTCGGGGCTGGAGGTGAGCGACCGGATCGTGCTCGCGGTGCGGGGAGGACCGGAAGTCGGCGACGTGCTGGATGCACACGCCGAGTGGATCAAGTCGGAAGTGTTGGCGACCGAGCTCGTGCGCGAGACATCGCTGTCGGGCACCTACCATGCGACGCTGGCCGTGGATCTCGACGGGATCCCGGCGGACGTCGCCATAACCAAGGTTTAGAGATGGCGAGTTCTCCAGAGGCGAAGAAGTCCAAGCCGATGCCGAAGAAGCAGCTGCAGCACTTCGAGAAGCGGTTGCTCGAGGAGCGGCGCCGGGTGCTCAAGGAGCTGGGGCACCACGACGACACGATGCAGGCGAACGACGGGGACCTGAACAGCTACTCGTTCCACATGGCCGACCAGGGGACCGACGCCATGGAGCGCGAGAAGGCATTCCTGATGGCGAGCAAGGAAGGGCGCTTCCTCTGGCACATCGACCAGGCGCTGCGGCGGCTCTACAAGACCCCCGAGGCGTTCGGCAAGTGCGTGGAGTGCGGGCAGGACATCGCCTACGAGCGCCTCGACGCGCTGCCGCATGCGCGGTACTGCATCGAGTGCAAGCAGCGCGAGGAAGATGGAAAGAAGTAAGGCCCTCCGCTTCTGGCCGGTGGTGGCGGTCGTCGTGCTGCTCGACGTCGCCACCAAGGCCGCGGCGGTGCGGCTCCTCGTCCCGCAGCGCATGCCGCACGACGTGATCGGCGACTGGGTGCGCTTCACGCTGGTCTACAACCCCGGGGCGGCCTTCGGGCTCGGCCAGGGGTTCCAGTACTCGCGCTGGATCTTCCTCGTGCTGACGCTCGTCGCGCTCGGGATCCTCGGCTGGCTGTACCGCACCGCCGACGGCGGCGACCGTCCGCGCGTGCTGGCGATCGCCCTCGTGGCCGCGGGCGCGATCGGCAACCTCATCGACCGCATCCGCCACGATCTCGGCGTCGTGGACTTCATCGACATCGGCGTCGGTGCGGCGCGCTGGCCGACGTTCAACGTCGCCGACATCGCGGTGAGCTGCGGGGCGACGCTGCTGGCGTGGGTGCTCTGGCACGAGACGCCGCAGCGGGCCGATACGGCGGCACCTGCGCGCCGGCTCTCGACCGATCCCGCCGAACTGACCTGAGGCCAATGGGACTTTCCATGCGCAACGGACGCGCCTTCTGGGGTGCGGCTCTGCTGATCCTTCTGCTCGACGTCGCCACGAAGTACCTGGCCGAGCGCCACCTGGCGATGCACGTGCCGGTGCCGGTGGCGGGGAACTTCCTCCGCTTCACGCTCGCGTACAATCCCGGCGCGGCGTTCAGCATGAGCCTGGGTCCGTACTCCCGCTACATCTTCGGCGTATTTGCGGCGATCGCGCTGTTCGTGCTCTGGCGGCTCTATCGCCAGACGCGCCCGGTGGAGTTCATGCTGCCACTCGGGCTCGGCCTCGCATGGGGCGGCGCGGCCGGCAACCTCGTCGACCGCATCCGCTCGCCACGGGGCGTCGTGGACTTCATCGACATCGGGACGAATGCCTGGCGCTTCTGGACGTTCAACATCGCCGATGCCGGGGTGACGGTCGGCGCCGTCATCCTGGCGTGGTTCCTGGCCCGGGAAGACGCGACGAAGACGCCGGCCGGTGAGGCGGGGCCGCGGGGCGAACCGGGAGGCACGTCCGCCGGCGCCGCATGACCCCCGGGGGTGATGGGCCTCCC
>JACDHQ010000330.1 GCA_013820975.1 Gemmatimonadaceae bacterium | reverse complement strand
GTGTCGAACGTGCTGATCAACGCCGTCGAGGCATGCCGTGACGGCGGGTCGGTCATCGCGCGCGCCGATCGCGTTCGTGAGGGCGGCTCGAATTCGGTGGTGGTCACGATCTCCGACACCGGTTGCGGGATGAGTGGCGACCATCTCGCGCGCATCTGGGAGCCCTATGTAACGGGGAAGGCTGGCGGCACCGGGCTGGGACTGTCGATCGTCCGGCAGACGATCTCGGCGCATGGCGGGTGCGTGGCTGCGTCGAGCGTGCCGCGCGAAGGAACCTCCATCCGTATCACGCTGCCGGCGCACGCCGGCGGCGAACTACTTCCGGGCTGACCGCCGATGCCGACCGTCCTGATCATCGACGACGAACCGAACATCCGGCGCATGGTGGGTGCGCTGCTCGCGGCAGAGGGCTACGACGTTCGCGACGCGGACACCGGTGCCGCGGGGCTGGCGCGGGCGCGCGATGTCGATCCCGACGTCATCCTGCTCGACCTGATGATCCCCGGTGAGCTCGACGGGATCGAGACTCTTGCGCTGCTTCGCGACGCCGCGCCCGACTCGCCGGTCGTCATGATGAGCGGGCGCGCCGGGCTGGACGACGCAGTGAAGGCCATGAAGCTCGGGGCATTCAACTTTCTCGAGAAGCCGCTCAGCCCCGAGGGTGTCCTGCTGGCGCTGGGTTCGGCCCTCGAGCTCCGGAGTGCCCGTCGCGAGGCCCGGGCGCTCCGCGAGGATCTCGGCCTCAACGTGGAGATGGTCGGGAACAGCCCGGCAATCGCGCAGCTTCGTGCCTTGATCGCGCGAGTTGCGCCGACCGATTCGCGTGTGCTCATCACCGGCGAATCGGGCACGGGCAAGGAGCTCGTGGCATCGGCGATCCATGCCGGAAGCGGCCGGCGTGACCGCCCCTTCGTACGCGTCAACTGCGCCGCCATTCCGCGCGATCTCGTGGAAAGCGAGATGTTCGGTCATGAGCGAGGCGCCTTCACGGGTGCGACGGACAAGCGCATCGGTCGGTTCGAGCTCGCACACACCGGGACGCTGTTCCTCGACGAGGTGGGCGACCTCGGTGCCGACGCGCAGGCGAAGCTGCTGCGCGCGATCGAGGCGGGAGAGATTGAGCGCCTCGGCGGGGGCAAGCCAATCCGCATCGACGTCCGGATCATCGCCGCGACCAACCGGGACCTGCCGCGCGCCGTGGCGGACGGATCGTTCCGCGAGGACCTGTTCTTCCGGCTGAACGTGATTCCGATCGTCGTCCCGCCACTGCGTGACCGCCCGACGGACATTCCCGCGCTGGTGGCGCATTTCGCCTCCCTCCACCGGCGCCGCACCGGGCACCCTGCGGTCACGTGGTCCAGCGACGCAGTCGCCCGGCTCGAGCAACAGCGCTGGCCGGGCAACATCCGTGAGCTGGCGAATATCGTGGAGCGGATCGCCATCCTCCACGCCGGGACGGAGGTGAGGGAGAACGATATTCGCGCCGTTCTCCCGGAGCAGGGGCACGCGGCCGCTGCAGGCAGTGCCTCGCTGCCCGCCCCTTCGCAGCTCGACCAACCACTGACGGAAACCCTCGATGCCTATGAGCGTACGCTCATCATGCGCGCACTCTCGTCGACCTCGGGCAACGTGGCGGAGGCGGCCCGCCGCCTCCGCACCGACCGCCCGAATCTCTACCGGCGGATGCGCCGGCTCGGGATCCCGATCGGGGATGAGATCCCTGCCGCCGAATGATGTCCGAAGGACACACCAGCGTACCCGGTGAAGGACGGCTCGCGTGATCCCGGGAGACGGACGACCGTCGCAACTCCCGGCGTCGCATGGGGTTCTTCATGCGAGGCGCGGCCGGGACGATGGCTGCGCCGGACCGCCGCCAACCGTTCGACCCGGAGTTGACATGAGATTCTCGATAGTGGCGGCGGCGGCGCTCCTGATGGCGGGAGCTGCCGTCAGTCCTGCACAGGAGCGTCGGCCCGATCACCCCGGCCCCGACTCCACGCTGCCGCGCGCTGCCGCGAGGGAGGTGGCACGGCTGTATGCCGAACCACACGGTCTTCGCGGACATGGGCGGACGGAGATCCGCGCAGCCGACGTGGTCGAGGGCCACGCGAGCGTCATCGACGGGCCGCTCCTCGTCGCCGGCCGGGTGAACGGCCGCGTGCTGGCGATCAATGCGGACGTCATCCTGCAGGCCGGTGCACGCATCGACGGTGACCTGCTGATCGTCGGCGGCGATGTCGAGGGACTTGCCACGGCGGTCGTCACCGGCGAGATCCGGGTGTATCGCGAGCCCCTGCGATTCTCGCGCGAGGGCGAGCGGCTCATCATCGAGGAGGTGGCTCGGGAAGGTGACGACGATTCGTGGTGGCGCCGGTGGGAGCGCCGCCGCGAGTCCCCAGGCCGGAGCCGCCTCGTCATAGCATCGGCCGGGACGTACAATCGCGTCGAGGGGCTGCCCGTCCACGTGGGGCCGTCGCTGCGCATGGTACGCGGCTCAACCCGCCTGCGCGCAGATGCATTCGCTGTGTTCCGCACCGGGAGCAGCTTCCGCAGCGACAGCAACGACGTGGGGCATCACCTCGCCCTCGAGGCAAGGCATGGGAGCACGACCGGGCTGCGGGCCGGCATCCAGGGGTTCAACCGGGTGGCGGCGGTGGAGTCGTGGCAGCTCAGCGCGCTCGAGTACGGGATGTCTGCCTTCCTCTTCCGCCGCGATTACCTCGATCTCTACGGCCGCCACGGTGGCGAGGGATACCTCGGCGTCTTCGACGACCGGATCGGCGATGCCACAATCAGCTATTCCCATGAGCGGTGGTCCCCACGGTCGAGCGAGAACCCGTGGTCGCTGTTCCGCCGCGGCGCCGGATGGCGAGAAAATCCGGCCCTGGACCGGGGGCGATTCCATGTGTTGACGGGACGGGCACGCATCGACACGCGGAACGACAACGAGCGTCCGTGGGCGGGCTGGTACGTGCAGGCCGACGTCGAGCAGGGTGCGGGAGACATCGACGTGGCCGGTGTGTCGTCGCCGGAAACGCGGGGATCGGCAGCAGGCCGGGCGAACTACACCCGGGGGTTCCTCGATGCCCGCAGCTACAATCGGGTCGGTCCCGCGGCGCAGCTCAACTTTCGGCTCGTCGCAGGCGGGTGGCTCGGTGGCGATCCGCTCCCGCTGCAACGGCGGCTGTCCGTGAGCGGCCCCGGTGCGCTACCCGGATTCGACTTCCGGACACCGATCGAAGCCGGCGCGGACCCAGGCACCTGCGCCGTCGGCGGCGCCGTGCCCGGGCGGCCGGCGCTCTGCGACCGCATTGCGCTCGCTCAGGTCGAATATCGTGGCGACTTGCGCTTCGACGTGCTCGGCGGTGCCGACTGGCGCCGGGACGACATGTACTTCAGGAACGACGCGATGTGGGTGGTGTTTGCGGATGCCGGAAGGGGCTGGCTCGTCGGCGACGGCGCCGATCGCCGCATGCACTATGGGCCCGGGGACTTCCCCGCCCTGTCCACCTTCCGCACCGACATGGGCATCGGGCTCGACTTCGGCACGTTCGGCGTGTTCGCCGTCAAGGCGATCTCGGACGGTGACGAGCCAGTGAACTTCCTTTTCCGCCTGCGTCACCGGTTCTAGTCCTGATGCGCATGGTCACTGCGGCTTCGCGTGCATTCATCCGGGGGTTCAACGTCGCCGTTGCGGCGCTGATCGTCGTGCCCGGCGTCGTCGCGGCGCAGGGTACGCGTGCTCCGTCGGTGAACATCCTCCTGCCTCCGAGCGTGGATGGCGTGCTGCCCATCGTCGCCGAGGGAGGCCCGCGCATCACGACCGAGAACATTCTCGGCACGGGCGACCTGCGCGCACTCATACGC
>JACDHQ010000329.1 GCA_013820975.1 Gemmatimonadaceae bacterium | reverse complement strand
AACGGGTGCTGGCCGGCGACGTCGATGCCTTCACGACGCTGGTCGATCGCTACTACGAGCGATGTGCCCGGTTCGCCGTGCGGATGCTCGGCAACCAGGACGATGCCGAGGATGCGCTGCAGGCCACGTTCGTGAGGGCATATCGGGCACTCGACCGGTATCAGGAGCGCGACAAGTTCAGCGCATGGCTGTATCGCATCCTGGTGAACCAGTGCCGCTCCCTGGCGGCACGACGTTCGCACCGGGAAAAGATGTTCGTGCGGGAGGAGGCGGCGCTGCTCGCGGCCCCCGATGTGGGGGCCTCGAGCGGGAGCTGGTCGGGCGAGGGGGAGGAGTGGGTGCAGCGCGTGCTGGCTGAGCTCGATCCGCTGCTCCGCGAGGCGTTCCTCCTCAAGCACGTCGAGGAGCTGAGCTACGAGGAGATGTCTGCGCTGACGGGGGCCAGTGTGTCGGCGCTGAAGATGCGGGTAAAGCGGGCGTGTGATCGCCTGCGCGACCGGTGGGAGCAGATCAAGGATGCATGAGGACGAGACACTCGATCCAGCCGTGGCGACCATCGCGGCGTTGGCGCGCCACCCGGCGACGCTCGACGACGCGGCGCGCGCGCGGGTGATGCTGGCGGTGCAGACGGAGATACTGAGTGGGCGCCCCATCCGGGGGCCGCAGCGGTTCGGGTGGGCCCTCGAGCCCAGGGCCATCCGACTGTCGCCGCTGGGCGCGATGGCGATGGCGGCCGGGCTCGTCGGCATCGGGGTGGCGGTTGGCGTCGTCGGTCGTGCCCGCACCTTCCTGATGCCCGATCAGCGGCCTGCGGTCGTCGCGAGTGTGATCCCCTACGAGGGCGCAACGCCGGCGGGCAGACCGGTCGTACCGGCCGGGAGCGCCGCGGCGCAGGTCAAGTTCGTCTTTGTCGCCCCCCAGGCCTCCGAGGTCACGGTGGTCGGCAACTTCAATGGCTGGAACCCATCCGCGCACCCGATGCAGCGCACGCCGACTGGCGGGACGTGGACGGTCACGGTGCCGCTCGAGGCAGGGCGACACGAATATTCATTTGTAGTGAACGGCAGCCACTGGATGCCCGATCCCTCCGCGCCGCTGGCGGCGGAGGACGGGTTCGGCGCCGCCAACTCGGTTCTGCTCGTCTCAGGGAGCACCTCGTGACTGGATGGACCCCTCGCCGGGCGCACTTCTGGCGCCTCCTGCTCGTTCCGCTGCTCCTCGTCTCGCCGGTCACGGCGCCGGCCGAGGCGCAGCAGCCGTCGCTGCTCTCGCGCCTCGACGCCTCGAGCCGATACCAGATTGAAGTACTGATGGACTCCGCCGCGCGCCTCGGGCTGCCCCCCGAGGCCCTGATGTCCAAGACGCTCGAGGGGATCAGCAAGGGAGCGCCGGGTTCACGCATCGTCCAGGTGGTGCGCCGGCATTTTGCGTCCCTTCGCGAAGCCCGCGCAGCCCTTGGCGTGGACATCACGCTCGATGAGCTCAGCGCCGCAGCGGGGGCCCTCCAGGCCGGAGTGCCGCGGACATCGCTCGCGGCACTGCACACCAACCGGAAGGGCAGCTCGATCCTGATGCCGCTGGTGGTGCTCTCCGACCTCGTTTCGAGGGGGGTTCCCCCCGACGACGCCAGCAGTGCAATCGTCAGCTTGACGCAGCGTGGCGCACTCGACAGTGATTTTGCGGGATTGCGGCGCGGCGTCGAGACCGACATACTATCTGGTGCATCTCCGGTCACCGCACTCGACCGGCGCACGAGAGAGTTCCCTGGGCGGGGCGCGCCCGGTGCGCGCATTCCAGTCGTTCCCACGCCCCCGAGACAAGAGACGCCTAGCTCGACGCAATGACTGAGACCAAGGCCGTCGCCCTCGTGGCGATGGCGCTCCTCGTCCCCGCGCAAGCGGCCTCCGCGCAGCTCGCCTCACGTCTCGAGGCGGGCGCGCTCGTTTCCGGGAGCGGAAGCGGGCTCAGCGAGAACGCCTTCGCCGTGCGTCCGAGCCTGCGCTTCGATGCGCCGCGCTACACGCTCGTAGCCACGGGATCGGCCTGGCATCTCGGCAACGACTGGCAGCTCGCCGATGGCACCGCGTCGCTCGCCCTCTCTTCCCCGTCTGCCTACGGCCTCCATGCCGAGCTCGAGGCCAACGCTTCCCGCATCGCCTACGACGCCGGCCTGGCGAGCGACCAGCTCGATGCCCGAGCGAGCGTCCACATGCTGTTCGACCAGAAGGCGGGCATCTGGCTCGGCGGGGGCATCGACCGTCCCGTGCAGGTTTCGATCGTTTCCGCCGTTGAGGTAACCAGCGGCGGCGCCTGGACCCGGATCGGCGAGGCGACCCTTGCCGGCTCCGTGACCAACTTCGCCTTCAGCAAGGCCGGGACACTCCAGGATTCATCAGGAGTCTCCGGCTGCGCCGTGAGCTCGAGCACCCCGGCGCAGATCGGAAGCGGTGCGCCTCCTGGGACGAGCAAGGCGGCGCCGGCGCAGTCCGGCTCGGACTGCCAGCGGCAGTCGCGTTTCAGTGACATCGAAGGCTCGCTGGAGTGGTCGATCGGCCCGCTCGAGGTGCACGCCCAGGGCGGGTACCGGGTGGGCGACGTGCTCAACGCGATGGACGACTCCCGCCGCTGGGGCGGCGCGACGGCAACCTACTGGGTGTCGAGCCAGTTCGCCGCGGTGTTCGGCGGCGGCCGCGAGCCGGGCAACCCTGCGCGCGGACTCCCAGCGCGCAGCTTCGCCAACCTCGGCGTGATGCTGGCCTACGTGCCGATCCCGCGTCGCGCCATCGCCGTGACCTCGACCGCTGCCGTCACGGTCTTCCAGGTGGAGAACGCCGGCTACGGCCACCGCACGCTGATCCTCCGTGCCGGCGGCGTGGAGCGCGTCGAGGTGATGGGGACGTTCACGGACTGGGAGCCGCGCATGCTCACCCGCATCGGCCGCGACCGATGGGAAATCACCCTCCCGATCGATGTCGGCGTGCACCAGATCAATGTGCGGCTCGACAACGGCAAGTGGCGCCCGCCGCCGGGCCTGCCGGCGATGCGCGACGGGTTCAACGGCGACGTCGGGATCTGGGTGGTCGAGTAGCGCCGATCGGGCTGCGCGGGCCGGAGGACTGAAGCGGACGCGGATCGTGCGGATGCACGCGGAGGGGCCGGTGTACGATTCGGCAGCGTCAGCGCCCGAATCCACCGACTACCCAAGCAAAGGCCGAAGCTCTTGAGATTTCGCGTCCACCAGGGTCCGGCGCACCGACTGCCGATCCCGCACCCGGCTCAGGTCCCGAAATCGTACCCCGCCACCGAGATCCGCGGGATCTCCTGCCCGATCACCCGCTCGATCGAGCGCACCATCGCGATCTCCCCCGAGTCCATGAAGGTGAACGCGTCCCCTTCCTTGGCTGCCCGGCCAGTGCGGCCGATGCGGTGCACGTAGTCCTCGGCCTGGGTCGGCACGTCGTAGTTGATGACATGCGTGATGTGCGTGATGTCGAGGCCACGCTGCGCGATGTCGGTTGCCACGAGCACGCGAATCTTCCCCAGCCGGAAATCCTCGATCGCCGCGGTGCGCTGCGGCTGCGTCTTGTCGGCGTGCATCGCCGTCGCCGGGATCTCCTCGTTCTCGAGGTGCCTCACGACCCGGTCGGCGCCGTGCTTCGTGCGCGTGAACACGAGCACCGAGTCCATGTCGTGTTCCTTGATCAGCCGCGCCAGCAGCGAGGCCTTCCGCTGCTGCGGCACCGGGTACACGTAGTGGCTGACCGTGTTCGCGGCCGATGACCGCCGGCCCACCTGCACCACGACCGGCTTCCGCAGGTACTTGCGCGCGAGGGCCTCGACTTCCGGCGGCATGGTCGCGCTGAACAGCAGCGT
>JACDHQ010000328.1 GCA_013820975.1 Gemmatimonadaceae bacterium | reverse complement strand
CCTCGAGACTGAGGTGCGAGCCTTCGTACCGCTCCTCGACGCGCTTGTCGTCAAGGATGTCCCTGTGCACCGCACGGAGGAAGTACGCCACGGTCTTGTGCTCGAGCGGCATCTGGTCCCAGCGCTCGAAGAGCTCGAGCGCAGTGCGCTGCACCACATCCCACGCTTCGTCGTGGGACAGGAACGTTCGCGCGTGAGCCACAGCCTCGGGACAGGCACGCTCATACAGCCGGGCAAAGTCCTGCTCCACCAGGGAGGTCGCCGTGAGGTCGCGGGAGACGATCGCGACCTGCCGTTGGGACGACCGCGCCTTCTTCGTTCCCGCCTGTCGCATGGGACGAGGGGTGTCAGAGTGGCGTGCGAACACACCTGCGAGGTGAGCGGCGTCGCCCTGCCCTCTACTTATACAGCGTTCGCCGAGGCCGAAATGCCTAATCGAATTTCGGAAAGGGCGGGTCGGTCACATTGACTTAGGCAAATCGCGGTCGGCGAACGCTGTATATGTGAGAGCGTAGGAAGGACGAAGAGGGATGAGGGTGGGAACGACGAGAAGAGATGAGGGATGAGGGGTGCGGGAGGAGCACAGGCTTCCCGCACCCCTCATCCCTCATCGCCTCTCCTGGCCTTCAAACCGGCCGAACGCAACGTCCACCGGTGCGACGTGCAAGCAAACCAGTGCCGGGCGGGGTCACCGCTCCGCCGGACGCGCGCAACGCCCGGCCGGATGCGTCCACCAGACGTGCGGACGCGTTCAACGGCCCGCCGTGCGCGTCCACCGCCCGAACGATCAGCATCACCATCGTTCCGGCCGAGCTGACCTGAGGCGCGGGCGCGTTCACCACGCTGCCGGATGCGCGGCATGCTTCGCCGGTTGCGTGCACACGCTGCGCGGACGCGAGCAACACCGGTCCGGGCGCGCGAACCACCCGGCTGGACGGGTTCACCACGCCGCCGGACGCGTGAACAGCACGAGCGGGCGCGATCACCGGCCCGCCGGACGCGTTCACTGCGAGTGCGGACGAGTTCACAGCGTCCCCGGACGGATTTCACGAACACGAACCGAAGCTGACTGCATTGTGATGCCGGGGTGAAGGGTGCCCGCCCCGGCGCTTTCGCATGGCACCCGACACCATCAGGGGAGGTTAGCAGTATGGAACGCAGGCAGAAGCAGGTGCTGGAATCGTACGAGCGGGTCCAGGCGTTCGTGGAGGCGCATCCGCTGGAAGGCGGGGCGAGCTACGGCGCACCGAAGGCCCTGCTCGACGAGGTCGTGGCGCGCCTCGGCAGCCACGGCACGATGCAGGAGACCGGCGGCCGCATGGAGCGCGGGGAAATGGTGAAGCAGCGGCTGTTCGCCAGGCAGCTGCGCGAGGGTCACCTGCGGCCGATCGCACAGGTGGGGCGGGCAGTGCTGTCGCACGTGCCCCAGATCGACGCACTGGTTCGCACCCCATCACCACACCTGCCGGCGCGGATGCTCGTCATCAAGGCGCAGGCGGTACGTGGGCTGGCCGCGGCCCACGAGGAGGTGCTCGCGACGAACGGCTGTGAGGAGGACTTCCTCGCCCAGCTCGACGAGGCGATCGCGGTGCTCAGCTCGGCGCTCACGGGTCGTGCGCTGAGCACGGGAACGCGCGTCGGCTCACGCCAGGGGCTGGCCAACGAGATCCGGCGGGGTCGCGATGCGGTGCAGATGCTCGATGCGATCGTCCGCCGCCGCTTCGGGGCGCGACCCGAGACGCTGGCGGCATGGCGGGTGGCCCGGCGGGTGCGCCTGCTGCCCGGGGGTATGGCAACGGTGGCGAGCGGGGGGCCGGAGGCCGGCACACTCCCGCTCGAGGCGGCATAGCCAGGGGGCGCGATGCTGAAACCCCCTGGCGCAGTCCACACGGTCGCCACTGGACCGGGGTGGACGAACACGCAGGATGGCCGGGTGCTCTCGCGCCATCCTGAACGGGAGGAGGCGCTGACCGCCGGCTTCGAGATCGCGCGCATCATGGGAGTGGAACATGTGATCTACCATGAGGCGCCCGCGACATCCGAGCCGCCGAGCGACGACACTCCGCCCGGTTGAGGGACCGCTGCCGTTCCGGAACGGCGGCGGACAACTGACGGACTAAGGCAGGACGCGCGACCGGCCGGTGCAGACGTGCACCGGCCGTCGTGTTTTCACCCATTACACAGGAGAGCTCATGCAGCAGACGAGGAGTGAACCGCCGCTCATCCGCAAGAGTGGCACGCAGGCGGTGGTGGGCGCGCTGCTCGCCATCGTGGGCGTGCTGGCGGCGGCGAATCCGGGGAACCTGGTGCTCGTGGCGATCAGCGAGGCCGCGCCGCACCTCGCCCACGCGGTGCCGACGGTGATCACCGCCTGCGGCGCGATCATCGCCGCGTTCTCGGCGCCGCCGAAGATGGGCGGGGCGGCGGAGCAGTCAGCCAGTCGGTGAAGCAAGCACCGAAGCAGTCATCCATTCACCATCAGGAGGCATTTCAATGGCCACACGCACGAAGGAACGGCGGGGGCGGCGCGAGCTGATTGCGCCGAACGGCGACAAGCGGTACGTGCGCCGGGATGCGAAGGGGCGGTTCGCGCACGTGGTGGACGTCGGCCGGTCGCTGAGCATGGATCGGCGGCGGAAGGCGAAGCGGACCGTGAAGAGCGGGTACGGCGACCTGGGGGATCGGCGTCGCTGATGCAGGGAGCCCCGGCGCCGAGGGTGGCGCCGGGGTTTTTTCGTGGTGGTCCCCTGCCCTCGCGGTTTCGCGGAATCGGTACGGGGGCCATCGCGGCCGATAATCTTCGCGGTCTCACGGCAGCGAGCACCACGAAGGCGGGTAAAACATGGCGGTTCCCGCGTACAGGGCGGTGTGAGCCCGATTGCCGTTCCGTTGAGGCCCTACCGATCGATATTCGACATCTTGCGCGTTACACGGCGGGTGGCGCACGTTATCCTGCGGATGCTCGAGCGGCCTCGCGAGTCAAGGTCAGGTGACGTAAGCAGTTGCCCGGCTCTGGAACTTGGAGCGGTGTGATCAGGCTGCAAAGGGTGTAGAATAGGCTGCGAGTTCGCGTGTGAAACTCGCTGTCTAATTGGCGTTAGGTAGCCACAACGAGCTTGTCGGAGGAGAATTGCCTCGCATCAGTGTATGGCTCATTGGAATCTTTAGCATGGTTGCATGTGACCGCCGCCCAATCGACGCAACGGCGGCATTGCCCGCTATCGGGACGCATGTGCCGGCGTTCGCGTTGCCGGTTGTTGGCGACACCGTATCGATCACACCGGCCCGACTCCGCGGCGCGCCCGCGGTGATTGCACTCTGGTCGACTCACTGCCCCTTCCAGGTGCACGCGATGGCTGCCTTCGATAGCCTCGCGCGCGAATTCGCGCCACGCGGCGTACGTTTTGTTGTCCTCGCCGACGATGCTTCTGGTCCGGTATTGGATTCCGTGTTAGCCGCCGCGTCGTGGCGACCGGCCGCTGATCTTGTCGGCGTCGCTCGCGGCACGTTGGCCGGGATCTTCGATCACACAACGGCCGCCCCTAAGGATGGGCGCTATCGCATTGACTTCGTTTTGCCGAGCTTCCTCTTTATCGATGCGGAGGGGCGCATCGTTCGACGCGCGTTCGGCGCCGCGCGCGAGGTGTTCCAACCGGCACTAGACTCGCTCGTCGGCCCTTCCGTGTCGGGCGTCGGCTCGCCGGCTACCTAACGAACGCTGCACCAGTCAAGCGATCTGCGGATGGCGCGGGCTGCGCCCGCGCTCTATTCGATTCGCTTGCAGGTGAGCTTGGGCGTTAGGTGTCCACAACCACAAAGGACGGGATGGCTTCTGCGACGTTTGATTCCAACGTGTGGCGCCCGGTGGCCACAC
>JACDHQ010000327.1 GCA_013820975.1 Gemmatimonadaceae bacterium | reverse complement strand
GCCTTGATGCTCGCGAGCGGGATGCGCTGGACGAGCGACGACGGATCGGGCGCCGGGGCCGCCTGGTCTGAGGGCGCCGCCCCCGGTTTCTGCGGGGTAGTCTGCTGGGTCACCGCCAGCAGCGCCTCGAGCCCACGGCCCAGGCGACGGGGTTTCTCGGCGCTCACCTACTCCCCCGAGGTGGCCGCGACGACCGCGGCGCTGACCGGCCGCTTGTGGAGCTCGAGCAGTTCGCGGGCGACGCTCATGTAGGCCTGGGCCCCGACCGACGCCACATCATATAGTATGATCGGCTTCCCGAAGCTCGGCGCCTCTGCCAGCCGGACGTTGCGAGGGATCACAGCCTGGAAGACGTTTGCCCCGAAGTACTCCCGGGCGTCGGTCGCCACCTGGCGGGAGAGGTTGAGGCGGGCGTCGTACATCGTGAGGAGCACGCCGTCGATGCTGAGCGCCTCGTTGGAGCTCCGCTGGACGCGGTGCACGGTGTTGAGCAGCTGGCTGATGCCCTCGAGCGCGTAGTACTCGCACTGCAGGGGGATGAGGAGCGCGTCGGCCGCCGTCAGCATGTTGAGGGTGATGAGCCCGAGCGACGGGGGGCAGTCGATGAGGATGTAGTCGTACTGGTCGCGGATGGAGGCGATCGCGCGGCGCATCATCTGCTCGCGCCCCGGGCGGTCGACCAGCTCCACCTCGGCGCCCGCCAGGTCGGGGGTGGCCGGCACAACGCTCAGGTGCTTGAACTGCACCTCCCGCACGACCGCTTCGGCGAGGGTGTTCTCGCCGATGAGCACGTCATAGGTCGTGGCCCCGACGTCTTCCTTCGAGAGCCCTACGCCGCTCGTCGCATTCCCCTGCGGATCGCCATCGATCAACAGCACGCGCTGCTCGGCAACCGCGAGGCTGGCGGCGAGGTTGACGGCAGTCGTCGTCTTGCCGACGCCGCCCTTCTGGTTTGCGATGGCGATGACGCGAGCCACTGGGAGTCTGGAGTCGGGAGACGGGGGTGGGCGCCGCGGCCAGAAAGCCACGCCGGGTTACCGCGCCGGGTTACCGCGCCGGGTTACGACGCCGGGTTACGACGCCTGCGGGCGTGAATATAAGTCCAGTTGGGGCGGTCTGCACCGAATCGGACCGAACTCCGGAGGAAACTCCCTCTTCAGTCCGCCATAAACAGAGGTGCCACGTGGAACGCTGTGGAAAAACGTTTCACGTGGCACATGGTTTTGTGGGAAAACCCTTTCTGAGCCTGAATCCTACTTAAGCGAGCGCAGCAGGAGGGATAGCTGCTCAGTTGGCTACAAAGGCCCAGCGAACGCTCACCGTCGCCCGGACCACTTCCTCACCCGCCGAAATCGGCGTCGAGGCGCTCTCGGCACCCGCTACCCGCGCGTCCATCGACATCCGCGGCTGGAACATGATCGGGCCCGAGGGTGAGGTCGAAAGCTCGAGGATCTGCCCGAGCCGCCCGCCGGCTGCTGATGCCAGCGCCTCGGCATCCGCGCGCGCCTTGGCCACCGCATCGGCAATCGCCGCCCGGCGTGAGGGGCCCGGGTCTGACATATAGAAGTTCAGGCCGTGAATCTCGTTCGCCCCGCGAGCGAGCGCCGCATCGATGACGAGCCCCGAACGCTCGAGCTGCTGCACGTCCACCCGCACCGTGTTGCTCACGACGTAGCCCATGACCCGGGGGCGCTGCCCCTGCTGGTCGTACTGCATCTCGGGGAAGACCGAATAGTTGGCCGTGGTGATCTGCTCGCTGGTGAATCCGAGCTTCCGCAGCGTGTCGAGTACCGCCGTCTGCTTCCTCGCATTCTCGGCCGCGGCCGCGGATGCCGTCGCGGCGCGCGACTGCACGCCGACGGTGATCATTGCCCGGTCGGGAGTCGCCCGCGCCTGCCCCTCGCCGGAGACGGTGACCTGGGGAAGCGCCGGGACCATGTGCGACGGCGCCTGCTGCGCAGCCAGGGGGGCTGCAGCAGCGGCGATCATCATTGATGCAATCAGTACACGCATTCGAGCTCGTCCTCTTGGGTTGGATACTGTGCCATACCCCGCAAGTGGTGATCCGGCCACTCACTCAAATCACATTTGTGATTTGCAGGAAAAAATTGGATTCGAACGTTGTTCCTGGTGATTCAAGACTCGTTGGTCAAGCCCCGGGCGGAAACTGCTCGTCGTGAATGTCAGGAACGACTGCTGAATTGCCCCGGCGCAGCGAACCGCCTCCATGCTCAACCCCGGCGCCGCTTCTCCACTTCCATCACGAGGTTCTGGAGGTCGGTGGGATTGATCCCCGGCACGCGCGACGCCTGCGCAAGCGACTGCGGCTGCAGGCGCGAGAGCTTCTGGCGTGCTTCCACCGAAAGCGACCGCATCTCGCCGTACGGCAACCCGGCCGGCAACGGGAACGCGCCCATCTTCCGCAGCTTGTCGGCCTGGCTGCGCTCGCGCGCAAAGTAACCGGCGTACTTCAGCTCGAGCTCCGCGGTGATGATCGCCTCATCGTCGATGCGACCGCCAAGTCCTGCAGCCTCCAACAACGACTGCAGCGACACGTCCTGCCGCTTCGCCAGCTCGGCGATCCTCACCGCGTGCGCAAGCGGCGGACTCGACACATTCGCCAGCAGCTCCGCAACAGTCGCCGGCTGCACGCTCGTCTCGTCGGCGAGGCGCAACGCGTCGGCTTCCATCGCAAGCCGCCGCGACACGATCGCATCCTCGCGCGCATCGTACAGGCCGGCCTCACGCGCAACCCTCGACAGGCGCGCGATCGCATTGTCCTGCCGCACGGTGAGCCGAAACTCGGAGCGCGACGTGAACAGCCGGTAGGGCTCATCGACACCGCGCGTCACGAGGTCGTCGACGAGCACGCCGATGAACGATGTCTCGCGGCCGAGTATCACGGGGGTGTCGCCGCGCGCGGCGCGTGATGCGTTGAGTCCCGCGATGTACCCCTGCCCCGCCGCTTCCTCGTAGCCCGTGGTGCCATTGACCTGGCCGGCGAAATACAACCCGGCCACGGCGCGCGACTGCAGCGTGGCGTCGAGCTGCGTCGGCGGATAGTAGTCGTACTCGATCGCATAGCCGGCGCGCGTCATCTGCACCTGCGCGAGTCCCTCGATGCTGCGCAGCACCTCGACCTGCACCGCGGGCGGCAGCGACGTCGAGAGCCCGTTCACGTACATCTCGGTGGTGTCGAGTCCCTCGGGCTCGAGAAAGAGCTGATGCCGCTCGGCGTCGGGAAAGCGGACGATCTTGTCCTCCACCGACGGGCAGTAGCGCGGCCCCTGGGCGCTGATCGCGCCGCCATACATCGCGGAACGCGCGATGTTCTCATGGATGATCGACTTGCCTGGTGCATCCAGGTACGTGATGAGGCAGTCGAGCTGGGGAAGCGATGGCGGGGCGATGCCGGCGGCGATCTGGTGACGGTCGAAGGCGGCGCCGGGTGAGTGTTGTTGTTGGGGGGGGCCCCCCGCGCCCCGCTCCCAGAAATGCGACCACCGATACCCACTCTCCCCCAGCTCACTCGGCTGCGCCACCAGCCGCGAGGCATCCACCGTCCGACCGTCGATCCGCGGCGGCGTCCCCGTCTTGAACCGCGCCACCTCCAGCCCCGCGCGCTCCAGCTGCTCGGCGAGGTGCGTCGTCGACGATTCACCTGCCCGCCCGCCCGCGAGCGCCGTCTCCGTCCCGATATGGATCCGCCCCCGCAGGAAGGTGCCGGTCGTGATGACGACGCTGCGCGCCGCGAATCGCCGCCCCTCGAGCGTCTCGATTCCAACCACCCGGCGCCCCCCTTCCTCCAGGACCAGCCGCGCAACCGTTCCCTGGATGGTCTGCAGCCGCTCGTGCGCCTCGAGCAGCGTCCGCAC
>JACDHQ010000326.1:569-3881 GCA_013820975.1 Gemmatimonadaceae bacterium | reverse complement strand
CAGGAACTCGGCGCGGCGGAGGGCCCCGTAAATCTCGAGAGGCGCCGTCATGGCGGAGCGAATGAGCACACCCTCCTGCGTCGCCTCCATCACCACCTCGGTTCCTCCTCCAAACCGAACATGCCGCGCAACCGCGACGGGATCACGAGCGTGCCGCGCTTACCCACCCGACCGGATTCGGAACGACCCATGACTACCTCCGTAAATCAGACGATCGGACAATCCGGCACGAGAAGGCTCCCGGTATCCAGAAGGTCGGGCGTATCGATACGTTTCGTGCACATTGCGTCGTTCGTCGATGTGGATCCGTCGATGCCGAAATGCATCCTGATCAGGAGCCTGCACGCCCCGGAGACGCGCGACGACCCTCTTCGATGTCCGAGGGGGTACGAAACGACTGGCACCGGCGCGCTTGCGCCATCGCCGCCTTCGTGCCGGGAACGCTCGCTGCCTGCTACGAGACGGTCGTGCTCCTCGACGAACTGCCCGCCGGAGCGATGCCCCTCGGCAAGCCGTGCACGTTGCTCTCCCTCGGGTTCGCCGTCGCCGTCGTCGCCGTCTCCGCCTCGTTCGCGCGGCAGAGGCTCGACGATTACGGATGTATCGGGTCGCCGCTGCTGCGTTGCAAGACGACTGGGATCACGCCTCTCGCCAATCCTCGACATCGAGTCCAACGACGCGCTGGAATTCCCGCACGTTGCCCGTCACCACGACGCGCTGATCGGCGAGCGCCTGCGCGGCAATCCACAGATCGTTGGGCCCGATGGGCGTACCGGCGCGTTCCAGCGCTCGGCGAACACCCGCGTAGGAGCGTGCGACCGCGTCATCGATCGGTACGACCGTCAACCGTGCGAGAAGCTGGTCCACACGTGCGATCAAGGCTGCGTGGCCCGATCGGTGCGCACCGAACCGCAGCTCGCCCGCGACGACTGGCGACGTCGCCACGGAGGCGGCGCCCACCGCGGCGATCCTGCGGTCGATCGCTCCGCCCGGCTCGCGCATGAGCCTCGAGAGCGTGTGGGTGTCGAGCAGGTAGAGCGCCACCTCAGACGATGGGATCGTCGAGCGGTGGGAGATCGCTGTCGCCGCCGGCCGGGAAGGGGACGTCGAGCGGATCGAGCGACGCGAGCCACGTCAGAAGGCCCTCACGCTGCACGGGCCGGACGCAGAGGACGCCGTTCTCCAGCCGCAGGAGCGCCTCGTCGGCGTCGAACTCCCACTCGCGCGGGATGCGCAGCGCCTGGTTGCGCCCGTTGCGGAACAGGTTGACACGCCGCTCCTCTGGCATGGCGATCCACTCCCTCGTGCCTAGTATTTGCCATAGCCTATGCCTCCCACGCCTCAGACCGAGGCACCCTCGATAGGCTTGCCGCGAGCGTCCCACGCACGACCTTGCATTGCAGGCACGGCCAGGGCAGAAGCCGCGACGCTCGCGGCCACGGTGAGCGGGGACGGCGCCACGAACGGAGCCGGCGAGCACGCAGCAGCGATCCGGAGGTGCTGCGGTGGGCTGTCGGGTTGGACCAAAGTCACTGAGGCGCCGCAGCACGACAGAGGCATTGTCGAACGACGAGGTGTGGCCGTCGGCTTCTACGAAGGTCCGGCCGACGCCTCGCGCGAACGGTTGACGAATCAGAACTCCAGCAGTCGCTCCACCAAGCTCAGTCCGAGCAGGAGATCCTCCCCCTCCACCTCGCGTCGCTTACGGATTCGACCGGTCCCCGACCAAGTCGACGAGAAGCTCGCCGACCGCTCCACCACCGCGCACCCACGTGTCGATCTTGAACTGCTGGTGGTACGCATCGATGGGGTTCTGCGACTGAGCAACGACTCTCTGCGCCTCCTCCAAGGATTCTGCACGCATGTAGCAGAGCACGTAGTCCTTCCCTTCGATCGAGAACGAGAACCAACTCTCCACGGTGACACCCTCAGCCTTCAGCGTCTCCTCGGCGAGCGCGCGGTGTGTACGCACGTGCTCCGCCCACTCCTCCACACGCGTGGAGGACCCTGGCTTCAGCTCGATCAGTTCTGAGAAGATCTGCATGGTCTGACTCCCGTCGCCTCACGCGCCCTTGCTCCGCCTGCCGCGCACCCGGTCGTGGGTCGCGCTCCTGGCCGTGATCCGCCCCTTCGGCCTCCTCGGCCCGATCCGCGCATGCTACACGGAGGAGATCCTGGGGCGCCTCGCCGGCGACGTCACCGCGCGGCATGCCGATCCTGGCGAGGCACCGCGGCTCGCAGTTCGGTCGCATTCGGCCGACCCACGTCTGCTCGAGGCGCTTGGGTCCCGCCAACGAAGCGCATCACGGTGGCACCACGATGAACCAACGCCCCGTCGCCTACGGTTCGTCCGTCAAGGCGAGGCGCCGCGCTGGGCTCGACGCGGCGCGCGGGCGTGAGCGAGGAGGCCGATCGCAGCGCTTGGCCTCGCCGAAGCCGTCGAACCCGAGAGAGGACGAAGCCTCATGACGATGCACCGAATCGACGCCATGGCGTGGCGAGGCGCCACGTACCTGTTGGTGATCGCGGCCCTCACGCTCGGCGCGGCACACGAGCAGCCCGACGATGACCGACCCGCGGTCGGTTACGGCTCCGAACTCGGCGCCGTGGACTTCCGCGCGGATTGCGCGTTCCGGGTGCAAGACCGTGTCGATCGGGCGCTGGGCCTGATGCACCACATGATGTACGAGCAGGCGCGCGTCGTGTTCGCCGAGGTCGCGGAGGAGGACCCGTCCTGCGCCATGGCCCACTGGGGGTTCGCAACTACCCTCTTCCAACCGCTCTGGTCGGACCGACCCAATCCCGAAGCGCTTCAGCGAGGCTGGGCCGCAACGGAGCAGGCGCGCGCCGTCGTAGCGTCGGACCGCGAGGCCCGCCTCATCGAAGCGACCGCTGCCTTCTTCCATGAGCCCGAGTCGGCCGACTACTGGCCGCGCATCGAACGATGGGCCGATGGCATGCGCGAGGCCTACGAGGCTCTCCCCGACGACCTCGACACGGCCGCGCTCTACGCGCTCTCTCGCATCGCCATCGCCACGATCGCCGACGACCGCGCTCCGCTCTTCGACGAGGCCGAGAGCGTATTGCAGCGCATCTTCGACGCCTCCCCCACGCACCCCGGCGCCATCCACTACGCGATCCACGCCACCGACGTCGACGGCCGAGCGAATCGTGCGGTCGATCGGGTCGCCGTCTACGGCGACATCGCGCCGCAGGTACCGCACGCACTGCACATGCCGACGCACATCTACGTGCGGCTCGCCGCATGGCCCGAGGTGATCGCGTGGAACCGGCGCTCGGCCGACGCTGCGC
>JACDHQ010000326.1:0-559 GCA_013820975.1 Gemmatimonadaceae bacterium | reverse complement strand
CCCCCGTCGGCGATCGCGTGTCGATGCATCACATCCACGCGCTCGACTACATGCTCTACGCCGCGCTGCAGCAGGGCGCCGACGACCTCGCCCGAGACATCCTCGACGAGGCCCTCGGTACGGACCCGTATCAGAACGGCTTCCCCGCCGCGTTCCACCTCGCGATCATGCCGGCGAGGTTCGCGGTAGAGCGGCGCGCCTGGAGCGAGGCGGCAGCGCTCGATCTGGAGGCGCACCCGTACCTCACGTGGGACCGATTCGCCTGGCCCCAGGCCACGCAGTGGTTCGCACGCGGCTTGGGGGCCGCCCATTCGGGCGCGCTCGCGGAGGCACGCGAAGCCGAGGCCCACATGGTGACGCTCAGGGACCGCGCCGCCGACGCGGGAGAACGGGAACTCGTCGCGTTCATCGAGATCGACCGACTCGTGCTCGCCGGCGCCATCGCCCACGCGCACGGCGATGACCAGACGGCGATCGCGCTGCTCGAGGAGGCGGCGGCGCTCGAAGGCACCGTCGAGAAGCACCCGGTCACGCCGGGCGCGCTGCTACCGCCCTACGA
>JACDHQ010000015.1 GCA_013820975.1 Gemmatimonadaceae bacterium | reverse complement strand
CCCTACATCCCCCCGCGCCTCGATGGCGACCGGCTCTACGGCCGCGGGTCCTCGGACGCCAAGGGGATCGCCGCTGCCATGCTCGTCGCGGCCGACGCACTGGTCGCAGAGGGTGAGGAGCGCGTAGACCTGCTGTTCGTCGTCGGCGAGGAAAAGGGCTCTGATGGTGCGCGCGCCGCCAATCGCCTGACTCCCACCTCCCGGTTTCTCATCAATGGCGAGCCGACCGAGAGCAAGCTCGCCAGCGGGGCAAAGGGGTCGCTGCGCGTGACGGTGCGAACGACGGGGCGCGAGGCCCACTCGGCGTACCAGCACCTCGGCCAGTCGGCGATCGAGCCCATGCTGGAGCTGCTGCCTCGCCTGCGCAACCTGCCGCTCCCCACCGACCCCGTGCTTGGCGAGACCACGGTGAACATCGGCACGATCCGCGGCGGGACCGAGGCGAACATCGTCCCCGGCAGCTGTGAGGCGGAGATGATGTTCCGGCTCGTCGGCGATGTCGAGGACGTGAAACGGCAGGTGCTCGAATGGGCGCGCGGCGTTGCCGACGTCGAGTGGGGCTCGACCATTCCCGCGCAGCGCTTTCACACCCTTCCTGGCTTCGAGGTCGCCGCGATGTCCTACACCAGCGACATCCCGCTGCTCGATCGGTGGGGCACGCCGATGCTGTTCGGCCCGGGCTCCATCAACGTCGCGCACACGCCCGACGAGTTCGTGGACATCACCGAGCTTCGTGACGCCGTGGACGCCTACCGGCGCATGGTCCGCGCCCTGCTCGCCTCATGACGACGACCGCATCCGCCCGGCGTACCCGTCGCCGCGTCGCGGTCCTCGGCGCAACGGGGGCCGTCGGCCAGGCATTCATCCGGCGGCTCGCGAACCATCCCTGGTTCGAGCTCGCGGAGGTCGCGGCATCCGAGCGTTCCGCTGGTCGTCCCTACGCCGAGGCGGCACGCTGGATCGGCACCGACCGCATTCCCGGCGACATCGCCGGCCGTCGGGTCGTCGCGTGTGATCCCGATGCGGTGACGGCTGACGTGGTCTTCTCCGCGCTCGACGCGTCCGTGGCAGGCGACGTCGAGGCGGCGTTCGCGCGCGCGGGCCGCACGGTGCTGAGCAACGCGCGGAACTATCGGATGGACGACGACGTTCCGCTCGTCATCCCGGAGGTCAACGCGGGTCATCTCGCGTTGCTCGAGACCCAGCGGCGCAAGCGCGGATGGCCGGGCGCGATTGTCGCCAATGCCAACTGCTCCACGATCGTGGCCGTGCTGGCGCTCGCGCCACTGCACGAGCGATTCGGCATCGAGCGGCTCTTCATCTCGACGATGCAGGCGGTATCGGGCGCCGGCTACCCCGGTGTCCCGTCGCTCGACATCCTCGGCAACGTCGTGCCTTACATCAGCGGCGAGGAGGAGAAGATCGAGACCGAGTCGCTCAAGATGCTGGGGCGGCTCGACGGCGATCACATCGTTCCCGCTGCGATCGGCGTGACGGCGCACACCAACCGGGTTCCGGTGGAGCACGGCCACACCATCTGCATGTCGCTCGGCTTCGGCAGCCGGGTGAGCCCCGACGACGTGCGCCGCGCGCTGGAGGAGTGGCAGGGAGACGAGCGGGCGCGAGGGCTGCCGACCGCGCCCGCGCATCCGGTGGAAGTCACCAGCGAGGCGGATCGGCCGCAGCCGCGCCGCGACGCCGACCGGGGCAATGGCATGACGGTGACCGTCGGCCGCATCCGCCGCGACCCGGTGCTCGACGTCAAGCTGGTGGCGCTCGGACACAATATCGTGCGCGGTGCGGCCGGCGCGTCGGTGCTCAATGCCGAGCTGATGGAGCACAACGGAATGCTCCCTGGATGACGGTGCGCCCGTGATCGTTCTCAAGTTCGGCGGGACCTCGGTTGCCGATGCGGCCGCGATTCGCGCCAGCGCGGAGATCGTCCGCAGCCGCCTGGCGCGCCAGCCAGTCGTCGTCGTCAGCGCGCTGTCGGGAACGACCAATGCGCTGATCGGGATTGCCGAGCAGTCGGCGAAGGGACATCTCATCGGTGCGGTCCGGGCGGTCGAGGCACTGCGCACACGGCACCTCGAGCAGGCCGACCTCCTCCTGGGTGGCGACGCGCTCGAGGTGGCGAGCGAGATGTCGGCGTTGTTCGACGAGCTCGCCCAGCTCGCCGAGGCGTTGTCAGTCCTCGGCGACCTCACGCCCCGGTCGCGCGATGCGATCGCCGCCCTGGGGGAGCAGCTGTCGGCGCTCCTCGTCGTGGCCGCGTACGAGAAGCTCGGGCTTCCCGCGGTGCACGTGGAGGCGCGCGACGTGCTCATCACCGACGACCAGTTCGGTCGCGCCGAGCCGCAGCCCGATGCGATTGCCGCCGCGGTACGCGCCCATGTGGCGCCGCTCGTCCGCGCGGGCAAGGTTCCGGTGATGGGCGGCTTCATAGGCGCCACGGCCACGACGCGCATCACCACGACGCTCGGGCGCGGCGGCTCCGACTACAGCGCGTCGCTGATCGGCGCAGCGCTGCAGGCCGAGGCGATCGAGATCTGGACCGACGTGGACGGAATGCTCACCGCCGATCCGCGGGTGGTGCCGGGTGCGCGGCTGATCGAACAGATCGGATTCGAGGAGGCCTCGGAGCTGGCATCGTTCGGGGCCAAGGTGCTGCACCCGTCGACGATCGCTCCTGCGGTGCGCGTCGGGATTCCCGTCGTGGTGCTCAACACGCGGCGCCCCGAGGGCAGCGGCACGCTGATCACGTTCGATGCCCCGCGGCGCGCCGTGACGGCAATCGCCGGCAAGGACAAGGTGACGCTCGTGAAGGTGAAGTCGCCGCGCATGCTACTCCGCGAAGGCTTCCTGCGGACGATGTTCGCGGTGTTCGAGCGCCACCGCACGTCGGTCGACGTCGTCGCGACCTCGGAAGTCTCCGTCTCGCTCACGATCGACGATGCCTCGCGCCTCGACGCGATCATGGGGGAACTGCGGGAGCTCGGTGACGTCGTGATCGAGCGGGATCGTGGCATCGTCTCGATCGTCGGCGCAGAGCTGAGCCGGCATCCCGGCACGATGGCGGATGCCATCCGCGCCCTCGATGGCAGCGGGCTGCACATGCTGTCGCTGAGTGCCACGGGTATCAACCTGACTGTGGTAATCGATGGCGATCAGGTGCACCCGGTGATGGCACGCCTGCACGAGATCTTCTTTCCGGGGACGGGCTGATGGACCGCGTGAAGCTGGCCATCGTGGGCATGGGCCGGATGGGTCGTGCAATTGACGCCCTCGCGGCGGACCGCGGCTTCGAGGTCGTGGCGCGCATCGACGCGCATGACGCCGGAGGCGGCATCGACGCCACGCAACTTGACGGGGCGCAGGTCGCCATCGAGTTCACCGTGCCGTCGGCCACGCCCTCGAACATCCGCGCGCTCGCCGCCGCGCGGTGCCCCGTCGTCGTCGGAACGACCGGCTGGCATGCGGAGCTCGAGGGTGTCTCACATGACGTGACACAGGCCGGATCCGCGATGCTGTGGGCGCCCAACTTCTCGATCGGCGTGAACATCTTCGATCGGGTCGTGGCCGAGGCGTCGCGCATGCTGGCGCATGTGGCGGGATTCGATGCGCACCTCGTCGAGACGCACCACACCGCGAAGAACGACGCGCCCTCGGGCACGGCGATCATGCTCGCAAAGACCGCGGCAGAAGCGCTCGGTCGCGAGATTCCGGTGACCAGCGTGCGGACCGGGAGTGTGCCCGGCACGCACGAGGTCGTGTTCGATGCTCCCTTCGAGACGATCCGCCTCGAGCATGTAGCGCGCGACCGCCGCGTTTTCGCGGAAGGCGCGCTGCTTGCGGCCCGGTGGCTCACCGGCCGCAAGGGCATCTTCCAGATGAAGGATGTGCTTGATCCGGCGCAGGCTTCCTCACTCCGGACCAACGATCATGACTGATTCTCGCCTCAGGGGCGTCGGTACGGCGCTCGTCACTCCCTTCCGGCACGACGGTCGCCTCGACGAGGCGGCGCTCCGGGCGCTCGTGGACTGGCAGGTCGCGGAGGGCATCCAGTTCCTCGTGCCTTGCGGTTCCACCGGCGAAGCAGCGACGCTCGCACCCGACGAGCACCGCCGGGTCGTGGAGATCGTCGTCGAGCAGGTCGCGGGACGGGTGCCGGTGTGCGCGGGCGCTGGCGGCAACGATACCCGCAAGGCGATTGCACTCTCGCGCGAGATGGAAGCCATTGGTGCGACGCACCTGCTGCACGTGTCGCCCGCCTACAGCAAGCCGCCGCAGCGCGGGATCGAGGCGCACTTCCGGGCGATCGCCGATGCAGTCTCGATTCCGATCGTGCTGTACAACGTGCCCGGCCGCACGGCCAGCAACATCGAGCCGCAGACGACGCTGTCGCTGGCCTCCGTCCCGAATATCGCCGCGGTGAAGGAAGCGAGCGGCGACATCGGGCAGATCACCCGCATCATCAACGAACGCCCCCAGGGGTTTGCCGTGCTGTCGGGCGACGACGAGCTCACGCTTGAAGTGATGCGCGCTGGCGGCGACGGCGTGATCTCCGTGATCTCCAACGCGGTCCCGCGGCTGTTCACCGAACTGGTGACGGCAGCGGGATCCGGCAACTTCGATCGCGCCGCCGAGGCGCAGGAGCGGCTGCTGCCGATCATGCGGGCCGCCTTCGTCGAGTCGAACCCCATTCCAATCAAGGCAGCGATGTCGATGCTCGGACGGTGCGAGAACATCCTGCGCCTGCCGCTCGTTCCCATGGAGCAGGGGCACGACGCGACGCTGCGCAGTGCACTCACGGCCGCGGGGGCCCTCAAGTGACGGCGCCGTTCGAGGGCAGCAACGCGGAACTCGAGGCCCGCATCGAGGCCATCGCTGCGACCCCCGCCGGGAGCGCGTTGCCCGGCGACACCGGCGGCGTGATCGAGCGGTTGCTGCGGGCGCTCGAGAGCGGCGAGCTCCGCTCGGCGCAGCGGGGCAGTGACGGCACCTGGAAGGCGGTGACCTGGGTCAAGCGAGGGATCCTGCTGGGGTTCCGCGCCGGCAACATCGTGGACATGTCCGAGGGGCGCTTCGCGTTCTTCGACAAGCACACATTTCCTGTCCGTGCGCTCGGGAGCGATGCGGCGGTGCGAATTGTCCCCGGCGGCTCGTCGATCCGACGCGGGGCGTATGTCGCGCCGGGGGTAGTGTGCATGCCGCCGATGTACATCAACGTCGGCGCCTACGTGGACACCGGCACGATGGTGGACTCGCACGCGCTCGTCGGCTCGTGCGCGCAGATCGGGGCCCGGGTGCACCTGAGCGCTGCCGCGCAGGTCGGCGGCGTGCTCGAACCCATCAATGCCGCGCCCGTCGTCATCGAGGACGATGTGCTCGTCGGCGGCAATACCGGCGTGTACGAGGGCACGATCGTGCGCGAGCGCGCCGTGCTCGCGGCAGGCGTCGTGCTGACCCGCGGCACGCCGGTGTTCGACCTCGTGCGCGAGACGGTGTACCGGGGCAGCGCCGACCACCCGCTCGAGATTCCCGCCGGCGCGGTCGTGGTGCCCGGAGCGCGCGGTGTCCGTGACGGATGGGGTGCAGAGCAGGGGATCGCTCTCCAGACGCCCGTGATCGTCAAGTACCGCGACGAGAAGACCGACGTGGCGACCGCGCTCGAGAGGTGGCTCAGATAGCTATCGGCTATCGGCTCCCTGGCACAGCCAAAGCATGATCACGAAGGGCACAAGGGAACACCAAGGGCACGAAGAATTCCTCTAGCCGTGCCTTCGTGATCCTTCGTGATCCTTCGTGATCCTTCGTGATCCCTTCGTGCCCTTCGTGTTTACAGGCTTTTTCCATCGAGCCGCTCACCGCTCACCGCTCACCGCTCACCGTCTTTGACGATCGTACACGGAACCGTCCGCGTCCCCGGCGACAAGTCCATCTCGCACCGGTCGCTCATCCTCGCGGCGCTCGCCGACGGACAGTCGCGCATCCGCGGTATCCTCCAGTCGGCGGACGTCGCCTCCACCGCCGCCGCGTTGCGCGCGCTCGGCGTCGCGATCCCGCTCCTCGGTGACGACATCGTCGTCGATGGCGTTGGCCTGCGCGGGCTTCGGCGCCCGGAGTCGGTCATCGACTGCGGGAACAGCGGCACCACCGCACGGCTCGTGGCAGGGCTCGTCGCCGGATCAGGGCACAGTGCGACGCTCGTTGGCGATTCGAGCCTGAGCCGCCGTCCGATGCGGCGCATCGCCGAGCCGCTCGAGGCCATGGGGGCGCGCATCGACCTGCCCCCCGGCGGCGGGCTGCCGATGGCTGTTCACGGCACGGCCCTGCGCGGCATCGAGTGGCGCAGCCCCGTGGCGAGTGCCCAGGTGAAGAGCGCCGTGCTGCTCGCCGCGCTGGTCGCCGGTGTGGATGCTGCCGTGCAGGAGCCGGAGCGGTCACGCGACCACACCGAACGGATGCTCGCGGCCCGCGGCATCGCCATGTCGGTTGACGGCAACACGGTGCGGATGGCGGCGTCGCGCACGCTCGCGCCAGCCGACATCGTGGTGCCGGGAGATCCATCGTCGGCCGCCTTCTTCGCTGCGCTGGCGGCCATGGCGTCAGCAGGCCGTATCTCGCTGCCAGGCGTGGGGACGAATCCCACCCGAACGGGATTCTTCGGCGCGCTCGCGCGCATGGGGGCCGACCTGGAGTGGACCGAGCAGGCCGACACCGGCGGAGAGCCAGTCGCCACGCTCCACGCTTCCGCATCGACGCTGCGCGGCATTGCTGTCGGGGGGAGCGACATCCCGGCGATGATCGACGAGCTGCCACTCCTCGCGTGCGTTGCCGCATGCGCCGGGGGTGAGACGGTGATCCGCGGAGCCGCGGAATTGCGCGTGAAGGAGAGTGATCGCATTGCCGCCGTGGTGTCGAACCTCCGGGCGATCGGAGCCGACGCCGAGGAGCTCGAGGATGGAATGCGGATCCGTGGTGGCACTCGTCCCCTGCACGGCCGCGTGGTCACGCATGGCGATCACCGGTTGGCAATGGCGTTTGCCGTCCTCGGGGCGCGCGAAGGCAATGACATCGAGGTGGATGACCGCGCGTGCGTCGGGGTGTCGTACCCTGGGTTCTGGGACGACCTGAAACGAGTGGTCTCGGATTAGATTGGCCGCATGACTGCCGAGCTTCCGCATCACGATCACGCCGATCACGCCGAAGGCGCCGCCGATGCCGTCCCGGGGGAGGCGACTGCCCATGTCGTGGTCGCCATCGACGGCCCCGCCGCATCCGGCAAGTCGTCCACGGCGCACTGGGTGGCGGAGCAGCTCGGGTTTCACCACGTCGATTCGGGCGCGCTGTACCGCGCGGCGACCGCAGCGCAACTGCGCCGCCGTGCACCGCTCGAGGAGTGGTCCGAGCAGGACGTGCTCGAATGTGCGAGCCGGATCCGGCTGGTCGCCGTGCCTGGGGCATTCGCGCCTACCCTCGATGGCGCGCCGATCGAGGACGAGATCCGCGGGGGGGAGGTGACCCGCGCCGTATCGCTCGTCGCCCAGATGCCCACCGTCCGGGCCTGGGTGAATGAGATGGTGCGGGACGCCGCGCGCGCCCACGACGTGGTCGTGGACGGCCGCGACATCGGGACGACGGTCTTTCCCGAGGCCGCACTCAAGGTCTTCCTCGTCGCCGATCCCTGGGAGCGGGCTCGGCGGCGGCTCGTCCAGCGGCTCCAGCGGAAGCCCACGGACGAGGAGACCGCCGAGGAGACCGACCTGCTGGTTCATAGGGACGCCCGGGACGCCACCCAGACGGTGCAGGCCAGGGATGCCGTACTGATCGATACGACGGCGCTGACACAGGCTGAGCAGGTGGAGCGCATCGTCGCCCTGGCTCACGTCGTAACCCACCGGGCCGAAAAGACTTCCGGCAGTTGACGCGCCGGCGCCAGATCAGCTAATATGTAAGGCTCGTCGCCACCGCCCCAGGCAATCATGCCAGGCGGTGGCCGCGTCCGTTATCAACCATCAGCACCCACCATCAGCCTCGCCGCGGCGAGCCAAAATACCCGCGATTGGGAGACTCTGTATTCATGACCGAGCTTCAAGACCCTGCAACCGGCATTGCCAAGCGTGAGCAACTGAAGGCGCTCGAGAAGCAGCAGCGCGCCGTGCTCCGCCCCCTTGCCAACCGTCGCCCCGAGCTCTACGAGGAGGACGAGTACACGTCCGACGAGTACGAGCAGATGCTCGAGATGTATCAGGGCACGCTCGCCTCGATCGACGAAGGTGAGATCGTCAAGAGCACCGTCCTCGAGATCCGCGACAACGTCGTGGTCCTCGACATCGGCTTCAAGTCCGAAGGCACGGTGCCCCTCGAGGAGTTCAAGGACCTCCCCGACCTGAAGGCCGGTGACATCGTCGAAGTGCTCCTCGAGCACCTCGAGGACCAGGAAGGCTCGGTCGTCCTCTCCAAGAAGAAGGCCGACTTCATGCGCGTGTGGGAGCGCATCCGTCTGGCCTACGAGAGCGATGAGCCGGTGGAAGGCACCCTCGTCAAGAAGATCAAGGGCGGTGTCGTGGTCGACCTCATGGGCGTCGACGCGTTCCTCCCAGGGTCGCAGATCGCGCTGCGCCGCGTCCCGAACATCGACGAGCTGCTCGGCCAGAAGTTCGAGTTCAAGATCATCAAGCTCAACAAGCGCCGCCGCAACATCGTCGTCTCGCGCCGCGTGATCCTCGAGAACGAGCGGGCCGGCAAGCGCGACAAGCTGATGAAGGAGCTCCAGAAGGACCAGGTGCGGAAGGGTGTCGTCAAGAACATCACCGACTTCGGGGCCTTCATCGACCTCGGCGGCGTCGACGGCCTGCTGCACATCACCGACATGTCGTGGGGCCGCATCTCCCACCCGTCCGAGATGTTCCAGATCGGGCAGGAGATGGAGGTCAAGGTCCTCGACATCGATTGGGATCGCGAGCGCATCTCGCTCGGGTACAAGCAGCTGCAGCCGTACCCGTGGAAGGACGTCATGGAGAAGTACCCGGTCGGCACGCGCGTGCAGGGCAAGGTCGTCTCCATCACCAACTACGGTGCCTTCATCGAGCTCGAGCCGGGCATCGAGGGGCTCGTGCACATCAGCGAGATGAGCTGGACGCGCAACGTCCGCCATCCGTCGAAGCTCGTCTCCATCGGTGAGACCATCGAGGCCGTCGTCCTCAAGGTCGATCCGTCGGAGGAGAAGATCTCCCTCGGCATGAAGCAGACGGAGCAGGATCCGTGGGTCGTGCTGCCGCTCAAGTACCCGGTCGGCACGCGCATCCAGGGCAAGGTCCGCAACCTCACGAGCTTCGGCGCGTTCGTCGAGATCGAGCCGGGGATCGATGGCCTCATCCACATCTCCGACATGTCCTGGACCAAGCGCGTCCAGCACCCGTCGGACGTGGTGAAGAAGGGCGACGACGTCGACGTCGTGATCCTCAACATCGATGCAGAGAACAAGCGCATCTCGCTCGGCCGCAAGCAGGCCGAGGAGGATCCGTGGCTCCGGATCGGGGAGACCTACCCGGTCGGCACCGAGGTCAAGGGCACCGTCGTTCGCCTGATGGAGAAGGGCGTCGTCGTCGACATCGGCAACGACATCGAGGGCTTCGTTCCGCTCTCGCAGCTCAACACCGGCACGACCGTCGAGAGCCCGGCGGATGTCGTCTACGAGACGATGAACCTCGAGATGCGCGTGATGGAGGTGGATCCGATCCACCGCCGGATCGTTCTCTCGGTGACGAACATTCCCGAGGAGCAGCCGCCACGCCCGGCCGAGCCGTCCAAGATCCACACGGACGACGGGATGGAAGTGGAAGGGATGGAATAGAGCAGCGGACAGCTATCGGCTATCAGCTTGCAATGAAAATGCGCCGGTCCGCTTTCGCGGGCCGGCGCATTTCGTTTAACAGCCCGGCCGACGCTTACCGCAGGAACTTGATCGCCCCAAACCCCGCGGCGAGCAGGATCAGGAACGCCCAGCCGAGCCGGTCGAAGTGCTTGTCGATGAAGCGCTGGATCGGCGCGCCGTAGTGGTACACCAGCGCCGCGATGATGAAGAACCGCGCCCCGCGCGACAGCGCACTCGCGACGACGAAGATCGGAAACGAGATCTGGAATACGCCGGCCGCCAGCGTGAACACCTTGTACGGCAGTGGCGTGAAGCCCGCCAGGAACACCGCCCAGAAGTCCCAGCGCTGGTACCACCCCTGCACGGTCGCGAACGTGGCTTCGGTGAATCCGGGAACATGCGCGAAGAAGAAGTCGCCGACGCTCGCCCAGAGCAGCATGCCGATGGCGTAGCCGGCCATGCCCCCCACGACGGATCCGGCCGTGCAGATCGCACCGAACTTCAGCGCGTGCTTCGGCTTGCCGAGCGCAAGGGCCAGCAGCAGCGGATCGGGGGGGATGGGAAAGAAGGACGACTCGGCGAAGGCGATCCCGAACAGGGCGATCGAGCCGCCGGGGCGGTGCGCCCACGAGAGCATCCAGTCATAGAGACGACGGACAGGATTGCGGCTCGCCGGCTTGGGCTCGAGCACCGGGCTGGGCACCGGTGCGTTCACGGGATCGTTCACGGATTCGGTCATGGGGGAGCAGTCTAGCGGGAGCCATGCCCGTCGTGCCAGCGGAGACTGGAGGCGCATGAGGCACGCTCCCTCTCCCGCGGGAGCCCCTCATCGCGCTACGTTCCTCCCCCATGACCATGCGAGACAAGCTGGAGCTGCTGACGCGGCGCGCCGCCGAGGCGGAGCAGGGGGGCGGGGCCGACCGCCTCAAGGCCCAGCATGCGAAGGGCAAGCTGTCGGCTCGGGAGCGTCTCGACCTCCTCCTCGATGACGGGAGCTTCGTCGAGCTCGACCGCTTCGTCACCCACCGCTCGGAGGCCTTCGGCCTCGGGTCGCAGCGCGTATACGGCGACGGCGTCGTCACCGGATACGGTCGCATCGAGGGGCGCATCGTCTACGTCTTTTCCCAGGACTTCACCGTGCTCGGCGGCTCGCTCTCGGAGTCCCACGCCGAGAAGATCTGCAAGGTGATGGACCTCGCGGTCCGCAATGGTGCGCCGGTGATCGGGCTCAACGATTCGGGCGGCGCGCGGATCCAGGAGGGCGTCGCCTCGCTCGGCGGATACGCCGACATCTTCCTGCGCAACACGCTGGCCTCGGGCGTCGTGCCGCAGATTTCGGCCATCCTGGGACCGTGCGCCGGCGGCGCCGTGTACTCGCCCGCGATCACCGACTTCATCTACATGGTGCAGGGCACGTCGTACATGTTCGTCACCGGGCCCAACGTCGTGAAGACGGTGACGCACGAGGACGTGACGATGGAGGACCTGGGGGGAGCGAGCACGCATGCGGGTACGTCCGGCGTCGCGCACTTCAGCCACCCCTCCGAGCCCGCGGCACTGCAGGCGATCCGCGACCTGTTCCGCTACGTGCCGTCGAACAACGTCGACGCGCCGCCACGCGGGCGGGGGACGGACCCCCGGGATCGCCGTGACGAGGCCCTGCTCGACGTGGTGCCCGATCACCCGAACAAGCCCTACGACATCCACGACGTCATCCGCCGCATTGTCGATGACGGCGATTTCTATGAAGTGCACCGCGATTACGCCGCCAACATCGTCTGCGGCTTCGCGCACCTCGGCGGCTTCTCGGTCGGCATCGTCGCCAACCAGCCCGCGGTGCTCGCGGGGGTGCTCGACATCAGTGCCTCGCTCAAGGCGGCGCGCTTCATCCGCTTCTGCGACTGCTTCAACATCCCGGTCGTGACCTTCGTGGACGTCCCGGGGTTCCTGCCCGGCACCGCCCAGGAGCACGGCGGCATCATCAAGCATGGCGCCAAGCTGCTCTTTGCCTACTGCGAGGCGACGGTGCCAAAGCTGACCGTGATCACCCGCAAGGCGTACGGCGGGGCGTACGACGTCATGTCGTCCAAGCACATCCGCGGCGACTTCAACGTCGCGTGGCCGACGGCCGAGATCGCGGTGATGGGCCCGAAGGGCGCGGTGGAGATCCTGTTCCGCAAGGAGATCGCCGACAGCGACGATCCCCAGAAGGCGACCGACGCGAAGGTGGCCGAGTACACCGAGGCATTCGCGAATCCGTATGTGGCGGCGGCGCGCGGCTATGTGGACGACGTCATCGACCCGCGGGACACGCGGCCCCGGCTGATCGATGCGCTCGAGATGCTGCAGGGGAAGCGCGATCGCAATCCGCCGAAGAAGCATAGCAATATTCCGCTGTGATGGGATGCGGGATGCGGGATGCGGGATGCGGGATGCGGGATGCGAGATGCGAG
>JACDHQ010000325.1 GCA_013820975.1 Gemmatimonadaceae bacterium | reverse complement strand
GGACTACCCGGGCGCGCCGGACAGCACCGTCGTGCGGCTCCGGCTCCCGCGCGCACTCGGGAGCGGCGACTCCATCCGCATCGACATGGAGTGGGAGGCGCGCCCATCGACGACGCCCAGGCGTCAAGGGCGCCGCGGCAGGCACTACGACTTCGCGCACTGGTATCCCCGCATCGCGGTGTACGACCGCGGGGGCTGGCAGCACAACGCGCTCGTGCCGGCCGGCGAGTTCTACGGTGAGTTCGGCACGTTCGATGTAACGCTCGTCGTGCGCGATGACCAGGTAGTCGGAGCCACCGGCGTTCCGGTGGCCGGTGATCCCGGATGGGCGCGCGTGCGGCGCAGCGGTTCCGTGATTCCGCAGGCGTCAGCGTACGGAGCGACGAGGGCGGACGGCGCACCGGCGCCATCGGGATATCGGACCGTGCGCTGGATTGCGCGCGACGTCCACCATTTCGCCTGGTCCGCATCACCGGACTACCTCTACGAAGGAGCGGCGTACGTTCGCGAAGCGGGGGAGCGACTCCCCTTTCGCACCTGGGACACCGTCGCCGTGCACGTCCTGTATCGCCCCGGCGACGAGGCGACGTGGGGGAACGGCATCGCCGTGAACCGCACCATCGACGCGCTGCGGTGGCTCGAGCAGGCGTTCGGTCCGTATGCCTACCCGCAGGTCACCAACCTGCACCGGCTCGATGGTGGCGGCACCGAATTCCCCATGATGATGATGAACGGCTCGCCATCCTACGGGCTGATCCTCCACGAGCTCGCGCACATCTACGCGCACGGGATCCTGGCGAACAACGAATGGCGATCGGGATGGATGGACGAGGGGCTGGCGTCGTACCTCACCAACTGGGCACAAGGGCTCACCGCGCAGGAGCGTGCGGCACGCGTCACCCTTGCCCCACCGCGCCGCGTGGTGACGGGGTATCGCGGGAACGCGCACACCTACGCCCCCGGCGACGCAGCGGGACTCAACCTCGTACAGCTCGAGCTCTCCGGCCGCGCCGAGCCGATCGGCACGATCAGCCACGAGTTCGCCGAGTTCACCGTCTACAACACGACGATCTACAGCCGCGCCGAGCAGATGTTCGGTGCGCTGCGCGACGTGATCGGGGACGATGCATTCCGCGCGTTCCTCCGCGACTACTACCGCCGCTGGGCGTTCAGGCACGTCGATGAAGTCGCCATGCGCGCGTCCGCAGAGCGCGCGCATGGCCGGCCGCTCGGGTGGTTCTTCGACCAGTGGATTCGCGGGACGGGGCTCGTGGACTACGCCATGGAGGGCCGGCAGACGGTGCAGCGGCCGGATGGCAACTTCGCGACCCGCGTCACCGTGACGCGCCAGGGCGAGCTTGCGCACCCGATGCCGGTCGGCGCGCTGGCCGACGGCGTATGGACGATCGGCCGCGCAGCGAATCCGACGGCGGAGCGACAGGTCGTCGAGATTGTGACGCCGTCGCGGCCTGAGGAGGTGCGACTCGACCCGCTCCACGTCACCGCCGATTGGGACCGGCGCAACGACGTCTTCGCTCCGCCCTTCGGGCCGGTGAAGGTCGTCCCCGACTGGCCGTTCCTCGACCAGGCGGACCGCGAGCGGACCGTCCTCGCGGTCGCACCGGTTGCATGGTACTCGGCGCCTGGCGGCGCGACGATCGGTGCCCGCGTGCGATCGCACTACCTCAACCTCGTGGACCGGCACGAGCTGGGGCTGGCGTTCGCGACGCGCGACCCGGGGCGCCGGATTGCCGGCGATGGTCGTGAATCGGGTTCCACTGCCGTGTCGCGCATCCAGGGATGGGCACGCGTCGAGAATCCAACGCTGCCGGTGCTCAGCCGGCCGCTGATGGGGCACGCCGCCGGTGTGGCAGTGCTCGATGGCATCACGATGCTCGACTATCGCCGCACGTGGGACCTGAGCCCGTTCACGTTCGCTCGCGGCCCGCGCATCGCGGCGACGGCGGGCGTGCTCGCGGCGGTCCCGTTCGACCGCAACTTCCTCCCCGACAACTGGAAGGAAGTGGAGATGACGGAGCTCAACGCCACCGCGTCGGCGCGCATCCCGCTGGGGCGAATGCCCGCGTCGGGTCCCGCGCCGCTCGACACGCTGCGCGTGCGCGCGGCCGCGATGGCGGGCTACCTGACGAGCGAGTCCGGGGTGAGCGGCGACCGGGGCTACGGCCGGCTCGAGGCGGAGGCGATCGGTGTCAAGTACGCGGCCGATACGGCGACCGCGCTCATGCTGCGGGCTTTCGCCGGGTGGAATGCAGGGACGCCCGAGCAACGCACGCTGCGAGCCGGTGCGCGCGACGCGATCGAGACCTTCTCGCAGCACTGGTACCGACCGAGCGATGCGATCCTCCGCCAGGACGCGGTGAACTACCTGCCGCTCGGCGGCGCCGGACTTCGCGCTCATGCGCCTGACGTCTTCCTCGCGGGCGCGCTCGCCGTGAACGGGGAGGTCGCCCGGCGACTCTACCAGCTGCCGGACTCGTGGGGCCGGCTGGGCGTCTGGGGTGGCGCATTCGCCGACGTGGCGCTCGTCGGCGGCCGCCACGGGAGCAGTTTCGCGAACCCGCTTGTCGCCGACGCAGGGGTCGGAGCCTCGCTCCGGGGGCGGCTGTTCGACCGCGCGGTGCGGCTCCGGGTCGACCTGCCGGTGTTCGCGACCCATCCAGGACAGACATTCGACGGAGGCGCCTCGCTGGCGCCGCGGTATGTGATCACCCTGGAAGACTGGTACTGAGAGTTGACGGGACTGGGGTGACCCAATAACTATCGCGCAATCCCGAGCGATCTTCTCGGGATTGCGCGATCTCTTCATACTCTCGCTTCCAGTCATGACCCCGATTCGCTTCTTCGGCGCTGTTGCCATCGCCTCGCTCGCGATGGCGCCGGCGGCCCAGGCCGATTCCAACGTCACTTCAGGGCTCAGCAGCGCTCCCGCGGTCGCCGTCCTCGACCCGGCAGCCAACCCGGACACGACGCTCAGGACCCCGTATCACATTCCGGCGCAGCCGCTCACCGACGCCCTTGGAGACTACGCTCGCCAGGCCGGCGTCCGCATCGTCGCCGACGGCGCCGAGCTCCGCGAGGCCCGGGCCGCCGCGGTCGCCGGGACGATGACGTCATCCGACGCCGTCCGTCGCCTGCTCGAGGGCACCGGGTTCGTGGCGCGCTTCTCGGACGTCGCGACGGTCGTCATCGCTCGCGCAGGGGAGCGTCCTCAGGCGGCCCAGCATCTTGGCGCGGTGATGGTGTCAGGCAACGCCGTGCGGCAGCAGGGCTACGCCGCCTCGCGGACGTTCAGCGCCACGAAGACCGACACGCCATTGCGCGATACCCCGCAGGCCGTGACGGTGGTGACACAGGAGCTGATCGCCGACCAGGCGATGACGAGCATGAGTGATGTCATCCGCTACGTGCCTGGCGTGACGATGGGGCAGGGGGAGGGCCACCGTGATGCGCCGACGATCAGGGGCAACAGCACGACTGCCGACTTCTACGTTGACGGCGTGCGCGACGACGTGCAGTACTACCGCGACCTCTACAACGTGGATCGGGTCGAGGCGCTCAAGGGCTCGAACGCCATGGTGTTCGGCCGTGGGGGGGGCGGTGGCGTGATCAACCGGGTGTCCAAGCAGGCGCAGTGGGCGCCGGTCCGGTCACTGTCGCTGACCGGCGGCTCCTTCGAGCACAAGCGCGGTGCCATCGACGTGGGTCAGGGGCTCGGCCGCGGCGTCGCCGTGCGGTTGAATGGCGCGTTCGAGTCGTCGAATTCCTACCGCGACGCAACCTCGCTGCAGCGCGTGGGCATCAACCCCACGGCGGCGATCTCGCTTGGCGCGCGGACGACGGCGCGCGTCGGCTACGAGTACTTCAGC
>JACDHQ010000014.1 GCA_013820975.1 Gemmatimonadaceae bacterium | reverse complement strand
GAGCGACTCACCGCCGGGGTCACCTGCACCGTGACACCGCTCCCGCAGCTGTTCCCAGACCTCGAGCCCCGCGGCGGCGGAGCCACAGTGCTCATGCGCCCGGGCGAGGCGGGGCCAGATCTGCGCCTCGGTATCCGGATCTTCCATCCGGCCGAACAGCGTGGCCGCCTCGCGCAGCGCCGGGATGGCCTCAGCATGACGCTCGAGGCCGACGAGCACCTCGCCGAGCGCGCGCTGCGATTGCGCCAGCCCGTCGGCGTGGCGCGCCCTGCGACTGAACTCCGCCGCCTCCCGATAGGTCGCGAGCGATTCCTCCACGCGTCCCTGGTTGAGCAGGATGTGCGCAATGCCGGGCATGCAGAACGACACGATGATCGGGAGGCGGCGCTCGATGGCGAGGTCGCGCGCGCGCTCGAGATACGAGAGCGACTCGTCCAGGTCGCCGAGGTCCCGGTGCACGGTGGCGATCACCGTCATCACCGCGCACCACTTGGTGGGATCCGCTCCCGGGGTGATGTACTCGAGCGCCTCCTCGAGCGCCTCGAGGGCTTCGGCGTGGCTCCCCATGTTCCGCAGCATGTTGCCCAGGCTGGCCACGTCGCCGGCTGCTGCGCTGAGCTCACCCAGTTCGAGGTCGAGGGCGAGCGCGCGCTTGATGCTCGCCACCGCTTCTTCCTTGCGGCCGGAGTGGGACCGCAGGAGTCCCAGGCTTCGGTACGAGTTGCGTTCGCCGGCCTTGTCCGCGAGCTCCACGCTCAGCCGGAGCGACGTGGCCAGGGACCGGTCCGCGGCGTCGAAGCGGCGCAGCAGCGTGAACAGATCGCCCTGCCGGAGGTACGCCTCGGCGAGTTGCGCGGATCCGCCGTTCGGGGCGAGCAGCGTGATGAGCTCCTCGACGAGGTCCATCTGCCGCGCACGGTTGCCGAGTGTCTCGCAGAGGCGCTCCGCACGGAGCAGGATGTCCGCATGCATCTCGCGTGCGGCGTCGCCATCGGGGAGATGCGACACCCATTCCGCCGCCTGGTCGAGCATCGCCAGCGCGTCCGCGAACTGGCTGAGGGACTTCGACCGGTCTGCCGCACCGATCGCATGGCGGACCGCCTTTGCCCACTCGCCGGCGCGGCTCGTATGATGCGCCAGCCGCTCGAGATGCTCCTCGAGCCGCGTCGCGTAGCGACCGTCGATGGCACGCGCCGCCGCCGCGTGCAGCGTCTGGCGCTGGTGCTCGAGCAGCGTGTCGTACGCGACTTCCTGCGTGAGCACATGCTTGAACCGGAATGCCGGCTCGGGCACCACGGAGGTCTGCTGCACGAGGCCCGCGGTGCGCAGCTCGTCGAGTGCGCGCGCGAGATCCACCGCCGCTCCTATGAGTTCCGCCAGCACTCCGCGCGGGAATTCGCGCCCGATCACCGACGCAACGCGCAGCACGTCGCGTGCGCCGGGCTCGAGGCGGTCGAGCCGCGTCCTGATCACCGCCTGCACCGTCTCCGGAAGCTGCAGCGGCGCCTCGGCCGTGGTGGCGACCGCCTCGCCGTCGTGCATGACCACGCGCCCTTCCTCGAGCAGGGCGGTGCACATCTCCTCGAGGAAGAACGCATTGCCGGCGGTCCGCTCGTGGAGCAGCGACGCAAGCTCCGGCGCGACACGGTCGGCACCGAGGACGCTCTGTACCATCTCCGCCGACGCCTGGGGCGTCAGGGGGCCAAGGTGCAGCAGGAGCCGGTTCTCGCCGGTACTCCACTCGATTCCCGCTTCGGGCCGCGAGGTGACGGTGATGAGCAGCGCGTGCGCGGCCGCGACATCGGCCAGCTGCGTGAGTGCGGCGCGCGAGGCCTCGTCGGCCCAGTGCCAGTCCTCGAGGAGGAGCAGCGTCGGGCGCCGTCTCGCCTGCAGCGTCACGAGCGCCGACAGCGCCTCGAGCATCGCGGCCTGGAGGTGTTCCCCCTGCAGGTGACGCGGGAGCGGATGCTTCACGGCCTGGACCGACAGCAGCGCACAGTAGAGCGGCAGGAACTCGGCGAGCGCAGGATCCACCGCATGCACCCGGGCCGCCACGTCGGCTTCGCTGGCGCTCGCAGCGGCACTCCCTGCCTGGGCGCCGGCATCGCTGGTGAGACCGAGGAGTTCGCGCATCACCTCCACGAACGGCATGTAGGGCGTCGTCCCGCCATATGCGTCGCAGCGGCCGAGCAGCAGCTGGACATCCTCGCCGATCGCGCGGCGAAGCTCGTGCAGCAACCTGCTCTTTCCCGACCCCGCCTCGCCGAGGACGACGGCGAGGCCCCCCGCGCCGTGGACCGCCGACGCTGCCGCATCGCGGAGCTGCTGCAGCTCGCGACTGCGCCCTGCATACGGCGTGAGCCCCGCACGTTCGGCGGCTTCGAGGCGGGTATGCACCTCGCGCCCCTCAGTGATCCGAAAGGGCGTGATGACCTCGCCGCCATGCACGGCCACGTCGGGCATCGGGACGGCATCGACGAACCGGTCCACCAGCCGGTGGCACTCGGGACTGACGAGGATCACGTCGGCATCGGCGGCGGCCGAGAGCCGCGTGGCAACCTCCGGTGGCGCGCCGGTGATGCGGAAGCGGCGGTCGCCACTCCGCTGCCGCTGCGCCACGAGCACGCCCGTGTGGACGCCACTGCGGAGCCGGATCGCGTGCCCGTCTGCCCCGGTGCCGGGCGCATGGGATCGCGTCCACGCATGCAGCTCCATGCACGCGCGCACCGCACGCAGGTAATCGTCCTCATGCGACGTCAGGACGCCGAACATCAGCACCAGCTCAGCGCCGGCCATGTGGTTGACGATGCCGCCATGGGCCGATGCGATTCCGGTTGCGGCCGTGCGGACGGCCGACATTACCGCGTCCAGCGCATCGGGCGCCAACCGTTCCACGAGCTGGTCGTAGTCGCACAGGTTCGAGACGACGATGGTCGCATGCCGACGCTCGCCGGCTTGTGTCAGGAGCGACTCGGTGACGGCGGCGACGCTCTCGGGGGTCGCGGGTCGTGCGGGTGCCGGCGAGGGCACCTGCGGTGCATCCAGGGGAACCGCGGCCAGGGCAGCGTGCATCTCGGCGGCGGTCGCGAAGCGGTCGGCCGGCTTCTTTGCCAGCGCACGCCGGAGGACCGCATCGAGCTCCGGCGGGACGTCGGGCCGCACCGCGGCTACGGGCTCGAGCTCCTGCGTGAGGATGGAGAAGAGCACCGCCTGCTGTCCGGGCCCGCGGAACGGGCGGCCGCCGGTCAGCATCTCGTGCAGCACGATGCCGAGCGCCCAGAGGTCGGTGCGTCCGTCCACGGCCTCGCCGAATGCCTGCTCGGGACTCATGTACGCGAGGGTCCCGATCACGCCGACCGTCTGCGTCACGCTCATTCCCGAGAGCTTCGCGATCCCGAAGTCGAGGATCTTCACCACTCCATCGGCCGTGAGCATGATGTTGGCGGGCTTCACGTCGCGGTGCACGATGCCGCGGTCGTGCGCCTTCGCGAGCCCGCGCGCGACATCGATGGCGATGGACACCGCCTCGCGCACGGGCAGTGGCCCGCTGGCGATCCGGCGGTCGACTGTCTCCCCGTCGTAGCA
Organism: Gemmatimonadaceae bacterium; assembly: GCA_013820975.1. Taxonomy (GTDB): domain Bacteria; phylum Gemmatimonadota; class Gemmatimonadetes; order Gemmatimonadales; family Gemmatimonadaceae; genus JACDHQ01. The sequence goes on along the minus strand of JACDHQ010000014.1, from coordinate 8,766 downwards.
CCCCATCACGATGTAGAGCTGGCCATCGGGTGTCTCGCCGATCTCGTGCACCGTGCAGATGTTCGGGTGCTCGAGCGATGCCGCGGCTCGCGCCTCCACGAGGAACCGCTTCTTTGACGCCTCGTCCATGCTGAGGTGCGGCGGCAGGAACTTCAGCGCCACCTGCCGCTCGAGCCGCGTGTCGCGTGCGCGGTACACGATGCCCATGCCGCCGCCGCCGAGCCGCTCGATGATCTCGTAGCGGTCGAGCGCGGGGGCCTGTGCAGTCGACGTCGCGGACGGCGCTGCACCGCCGCGCCGGTCCTTCAGCAGTGGCGCCATGACGCCCTCGGCAAGGACATCCAGAGCGCCGTGCCCGTCATGCGCGCTGAGCAGTGCCTCGACCTCGCCACGCAACGGCGCAGGACATGAGGCCTGGAGGAACGCCGGCCGGTCGCCCGGGTCGCGTTCGAGTGCCTGGTGAAAGAGCTCCTCGACGGCCGGCCACTGCGATTGCGGCGTTGCGCCGTTCGTGATCATGCGGCGAGCTCACGGTTGAGCCACGCGCGAGCGGCGGCCCAGTCGCGCTTCACCGTGGCCGGCGACGTCGCGAGCACTTCCGCGGTCTCCTCGATGCTCAGCCCCGCGAAGAACCGGCACTCGACCACCTGGCTGTAGCGCGGGTTGAACGCCTCGAGGCGCTCCAGGGCCTCATCGAGCGCGTGCAGCTCGTCCGTGTGATCGTCGATCACGTGTACTGCCTCGTCGAGCTCCACCGGCGTCACACCGCCACCCCGCTTCTGGGCGCCGCGGCGTACCGCATAGTCGATGAGCACGCGCCGCATCGTGCGCGCGGCCATCGCGAGGAGGTGCTGCCGGTCATGCCAGTGCACGCGGTCCACCCCGAGGAGCCGGATGAAGGCCTCGTGGACCAGCCCGTCGGTCTCGAGGGTGTGCCCTTCTCCCTCGCCGGCGAGCTGCCGGCGCGCGATCACCCGGAGGCGGTCGTGCAGGAGTGTGAGCACGGTGACCAGGGCGTCCGGGTCACCTTCGTTGGCGATCGCCAGCACACCCGTGATGTCGGCACGATCGTCCATGGACTTCCCCTGCTCGGCGGGTGGCCCACGCCAGGTACTCGCGGGGAGGGAAACATGCGACTCAGCCCTCTGGACGGCCAGAGTGTAGGGAGGAGACCAGGGCACTCTGTTGAAGGCCGAATCGGGGTCGGAAATGGCTCACGCCGATCAGGATCAGTGCGCCGGGGCCGCTCGGGGACACGGATCATGCGGATGACGCAACTGGACGCCGATCCATGCAAGGCGCCTGGTGAGAGCATCTCACCAGGCGCCTTTGTTTCTTGCTTCTCCATTTTCTTGTCAAGAAGAACCTGCACTACGGCCCACGCGCAGCGCCACGGCCCCGTTCACGGAGTCGCGGGCGCAGGCAGGTCAGGTCACGAGCACGTAGGTGCGGATCGCCCAGAAGTGACTCGCGCTCGCGGCGAGCACGCAGAGGTGCCATAGCTCGTGGAAGCCGACGAATCCGATGCGCCGCCGGGGGCGCTGGAGCCAGTAGAAGACCGCGCCCACCGTATAGAACATCCCGCCCACCAGGAGCCAGCCGCCGAGCCCCGGGTTGACGCTGAGGGCGGGCGCCAGTGGAACCGCGGCCCAGCCGAGCGCCAGGTACAGGGCCGTCGCCGGGCCGCGGCGAAGCGGACGGCCGCGAATGTCGATTATCACCCCCGCGATGGCCAGCACCCACACCACCGCCAGGAGCACGCGCGCGGCCATGCTGTGCCAGAGCGCCACGAGGCAGACCGGCGTGTACGTCCCGGCGATGAAGAGATAGATCATCGCGTGGTCGAGCCGCTGGTACAGGCGCTGGCGCGGGGATCCATGGCGCAGGTGATACAGCGCACTGGCCGAGAACATCAGGCAGGCGGTGACGCCAAAGGCAGCTGCGCCAAGCAGGTGGCGCACAGAGCCTGTTCCGCGCACCTGCACCGTCAGCAGGACGAGTCCGGCTGCCGCCAGGATGGCGCCGACGAGGTGAAACCATCCGTTCACGGGCTCGCGCGGGCCGCCCGTCCGGTCGCCTTTCGCCGGGGGGTGTGCGGGGGGGTGTGTGGGGGCCTGTGTCGAGGGAGCCATGCGTGCCAATAGTGCCGCTATCGTGCCAGCAGGAACGGCAGCAGGAACGGCAGCAGGAACCGCCCACCCGGCAGGTTCACCGCCTTCTCCCCGCCGCCTGAAGCACCGGGAGCGGGTCGATCGGCATTCCCTTGGACCACGCCGTGACGTCGGCGCTCCGCGCGATCGCGAAGTGGAGATGCGGCGCCGATGGCGACGCGTTCCCCGTCGAGCCGACAGTCCCGATCACCTGGCCGCGTGCCAGTGCCGCGCCCTCGCGCAATCCCGGCGCGTAGCCGTCGAGGTGCGCATACATCAGGATGAAGCGCTCGGACGAATCGGCGGCGTACACCATCAACCCGCCGGCCACGCTGGTGAACAGCTTGAGCACCCGCCCCTTCGCGACGGAGCGCACCGGCGTGCCGCGAGGTGCCATGATGTCGAGGGCACGGTGCTCGCGGGTTCCGCCGCCACGCGCCTCGTCGTAGTTGCTCCGCAGTGACGACGCCTCGATGCCGTCGAGCGGCATCGCGACCTCACTCGCGAGCAGCGCGAGGTCGGCTGCCGTCACCGTCTCGACGCCGGTCGGCTCGATCGGCGGCACGGCAGGCAACGCCAGCGAGTCACCGCTCGACACGTCGCCGCGTCGCGCAGCCCGCGCAGCCGGCGCAGCCGGCGCCTGCGCGCTGTCGCTCGCGGGCGGCGACGTGCCGCCACCAGGCTCGCCAGGCACGCCCCCAGTCGATCCGTAGCCGCGCGCCATGCCCGACGCCGCGAGCACCACCGCCATGACCAGTGCGCATTGCACATAGCTGATCACCTCGATGCGCCCCGCATTGCCCGGGGTCCGCAGGTCGCGATTTCGCCGCCAGCGCATCAGCGTCATCATCGGCCACACCTCGAGCGCGATGATGGCGAGGAAGAGCGCCATCTTGAGCAGGAACGCGCGATTGCCGAAGTACCACCCCAGCGACTTTTCGGTGCTTGCGAACAGCCGCCAGAGGCCGGTGACGATCCACGTCGCAGCCGCGACGCCCCACCACGCATCGGCGGCAAAGACGCGGCGGAGGGCACCATGGTCGTCGGGATCGCGAAGCGTTCCGCGGAGCGCCCGCGCGCGCCCCCAGACGGCAGCGAGGCCGACGCCGAGGGCGAGCAGGTGCAGCCAGGCGAGGATGAGGCGCGTGTCCAAGGCGTTACCCAAAAAGGAGGGATGACGTGCTGTGCCGAAGGTAGGGGCCGAGGGCGCGGGTTGTCAGGTGTGTGGAGCGCGGCGTCCCGCCGCACAACCTTGCGGCGGGTTACTCTGTGCCATAAAGTGCTTGGCATGATGCACGCCACGCAGCCGGCATGACCCACCCCGCCGCCGACTTCCTCGAGTTCCAGGCTGCGCTCGCCGGTGAGTACTCCCTCCAGCGCGAGCTGGGACGCGGCGGTATGGGCATCGTGTACCTCGCCCGCGACGTCCACCTCGACCGCGACGTCGCCATCAAGGTGCTGCCCTCGCATCTCGCGCGCGCGGACATGCGCGAGCGGTTCAAGCGCGAGGCGCGCACCGCGGCCGGGCTCTCGCATCCGCACATCGTTCCCATCCACCGGGTCGGCGAGGCCGGCGGATTCGTCTTCTTCGTGATGAGCTACGTCGAGGGCGAGACGCTCGGCGAGCGGCTGCGCACGCGCGGACCGCTGCCACCCGACGACGCCGCACGCATCCTTCGCGAGGTCGCATGGGCCCTCGCGTATGCGCACGGCCGCGGCATCGTCCACCGCGACGTGAAGCCCGACAACATCCTCCTCGAGGCGGGCACGGGACGCGCGCTCGTCACCGACTTCGGCATCGCCCACGCGGGCGGCGACAGTGCCGAGACCACCGATCCCGGGAAGATCATGGGGACGGCGCATTTCATGAGTCCGGAACAGGCCGCGAACGATCCAGTCGACGGCCGGAGCGACATCTACGGACTCGGCGTCGTCGGCTACCTGGCGGTGAGCGGGCGGCTTCCGTTCGAGGCGTCGAACCTGCCCGCACTGCTCGTGCGCCAGGCGACGGAGGACCCGTCGAGCGTGATGCGCGCGGCGCCTGGCATCCCGCCGGTGCTCGCGTCGGTAATCGACCGCTGCCTCGCCCGCGATCCCGCGGCGCGGTATCCCGACGGCGAGGCGCTTGCCGCTGCGCTCGCACCAGCGCCCATGACGCGTCCCGTGCTTCCGGCAACGCTGCGTGCGTGGCTGGGCGCACGCAACCCGTTGCTCGTGCCGTACCTCGGATGGTCGGTCCTGTTCGGCACGAACACGCTGATCAACCTCGGGTTCTGGGTCACCGGCAACCGGCCGGATGGCCCTGCGGACATCGTGCTGCTCGCTGCAATCGCGTCGCTGCCGATCCTCCCGATCGTCGGCTTCCACCTGAACCAGGCGCACCGGCAATTTCGCGCGGGCCACTCGCTCGCCGACCTGCGCACGGCGCTCGAGGTGGGCCGCCGCGATCGCGCCGAGACGGAGGCGCTGGCGCATGGCAGCGCGGAGCCGCCTGCGCATCGCGGGCTGCGCCTCGCCACGGTGGCCGCGGGAACGTGGCTCGCCGTCACCTTCGGCCTCGTGCTCCAGGGAACGCTCCGCGAATCGCAGATCAGCATATGGTGGGTCCTGGCGCCGGGGTTCACCACGCTTGCACTCGGCGCCGTGAGCAATGCCCTGGACGTGCAGTTCATTCCCGCGCGACTGCGCGACTGGTGGCAGACCGGAGTTCGCGATCGCCTCTGGAACAGCCGCGCCGGCGAGTGGCTGGCACAACGCCTCGGCGCCCCCGAGCGTTCGCGCGCGGTGAACGGCGGTGTCTTCCGCTCAACGGAAGTCGCGCTCGGCGTTGCAGCGGGGGAGCTGTATGCCGCGTTGCCCAAGGCGTATCGCGAACAGCTCGCCGAGCTGCCGGCGATGGTCGCGGCACTCGAGGCGCGCGCGGCCGAGGCCCGCGCGGAGGTCGATGTCGTCGCAGCGATGGCGGCGACGGTGGCGGGCGACGACGAGACCTTGACCCTGCGTCGCCGCACGGCGTCAGCGCGCCTTGCGGAGACCGTCGCCGCCCTCGAGGGGATCCGCCTCGACCTGCTCCGGCTGCATGCCGGCGCTGTCGACCTCGCGCCGCTCACGACACTCATCGATGCCGCGCGAGCGCTCGGTGACGACGTGAGCCGGCTGGCCGACGCGCGGCGGGAGGCGGATGCGGCAGTCTCGCCGCGCCTGCAGGGCGCCGACCGAAGCCGTATCAAATAGCCCTATCCGGGCTGCCGCGGTACAATTCGGGAGAATGTCCAACCCCCGATCACCCAGCACCGTCCCTGCCGGGGCGATGACGCCCGAACTGGCCCACGCTGCGCTCGCGCAGCTGGCAGAGGGCGTGATCGTCGCGGACGCAGGGGGGCGGATCGCCTTCGTGAACGAGGCGGCGACGCTGATGCACGGGGTATCGCATCTCGGTGTCGCGCCGGAGGCGTACGCCGAGACCTATCACCTGCTGACCGAAGACGGGCGCCCGTATCCGTCGGAAGACCTCCCGCTCGCGCGCGCCGTCCGCGGGACGGCGGTGCGGGACGAGCGATGGCGGATCCGACGTCCCGACGGAAGCGAGATCCTGGCGCTCGGGAGCGCGTGTCCGGTCCGCGATGCCAGCGGCCGCCAGGTAGGCGCTGTGCTCACGCTCCGGGACCACACGGCCCGCGAGGCCGCCGAAGCCGCCGAGCGGCGCGCGCGGTTTCTCGCCGACTTCGGGACTGCGCTGCAGCCGCTGACGGACCCCGACGCATTGATGGCGACTGCCGCACAGCTGCTCGGCAGCCACCTTGGCGCTGACCGCTGCGCCTATGCCGAGGTGGAGGCCGACCAGGATCATTTCAGCATCACCGGCAACTACACGCGCGGCGACACCAGCAGTATCGTCGGCCGGTTCTCGTTCTCGGCCTTCGGGGCCGAGGTGCTGCGGCTCATGCACGCCAACGTGGCGTACGTGGTGGAGGACGTCGCGGCCGACCCCCAGGTGACAGCGGCCGACCGTGCTGCATACGAGCAGACGCAGATCGCGGCCGTGATCTGCGTCCCGCTCCACAAGGCGGGCCGCTTCGTCGCGGCGATGGCCGTGCACCAGCGGGCGACGCGACGCTGGACGCCGGAGGAGATCGAGCTCGTCACGACGGTCGTCCAGCGATGCTGGGAATCACTCGAGCGCGCGCGGGCGCTGCGCAGCCTGCGCGCTCGCGAGCTGGAGCTCACGGACCGCACGGCGGCGGCCGAGGAGGCGCGGCGCGAGGCCGCAGAGGCGAACATGGCGAAGAGCGCGTTCCTGGCCACGATGAGCCACGAACTGCGCACGCCGATCAACGCCATCATGGGCTACGCACAGCTGATCGAGTTCGGCATCGCCGGACCGCTGACGCCTGACCAGCGCACGTACCTCGAGCGGCTCACCGCGAGCAGCCAGCACCTGCTCGGCATCGTCAGCGAGATCCTCGACCTCTCCAGGATCGAGGCCGGCGTGTTCCGGATTGCGCCGGCCGATGCGACGACGGGAACGGCCGTGCAGGCGGCCGTCGACCTGGCGCTTCCAATTGCCGATGCGCGCGGAGTGCGCGTGACCGTGCAGCAGGAAGGGACCGGGGCCCCGTACGTGGGTGACGAAGACCGCGTGCGGCAGGTCGTACTGAACCTCCTGTCGAATGCGGTGAAGTTCACGCCCGTCGGTGGTACCGTCACGATCTCGTGTGCGACCGTGGATCAGGCGCCGCCTGGTACGCAACTCCACGGCAGCGGTCCCTGGTCGTACGTGCAGGTGTGCGACACCGGCGTGGGCATTCCGCCCGAGGAGCACGGCCGGATCTTCACCCCCTTCCACCAGGTGGACAGCGGGCACACGCGACGCCAGGGCGGGACGGGACTCGGCCTGACGATCAGCAGGCGACTGGCGCGGCTCATGGGCGGGGACATCACCGTGGCGAGCGTGGCCGGCGAGGGCTCGACGTTCACGCTCTGGCTGCCCGCGGCTGGTCGCGCGGCTGGTGCGGCTGAGCAGCTGGAGACGGCCCTCGAGCGCGCGACTCGCGCGACCGTCGAGGACGGCCGGGCGGACGCGCCGGAGATGGCAGCGGCGGGGAGTCACCTGCGCCGCGCGATCGACGACATCGTGCAGGCATTCACCGACCGGTTGCGTGCGGACCCGCTGACGCCGCGCGCGGGAGCGATGCGGACGCCCGAGCTCGAGGACCACCTCACGAGCATGCTTGGCGACCTCGCACAGTCGCTGTTGATCGTCGGGTCGGCGGGCGCCGATGCCGACCCGCTGCTCACCGACAGCAGCGTCATCCAGCGGACGATCGCTGAATTTCACGGCGCGCGCCGTTACGCTCAGGGCTGGTCGGCGGAGGCTGTGCAGCGCGAGTACCAGCTGCTGCGCGAGGAGACGGCGCGGGCGCTCCGCGGGCGCCCGCGTGGCGGGGGTGCGGCGACAGGTGAGGCCTTGCGGGCGCTGACTGGGCTGATCGACCGCGCGGAGGCGATCAGCCTGCGTGCCTGGCAGCGCGCAGCGGCGGGTAGGGGGTAAGGGCCGGGCGCCGCGTCAGTGCTGGTGAGCGGACGCGCCTCGGACCCGTACCGTTGCTGGGGGTGCGCTGGCCGTCCCGACCGCCTGCGTCGTGGTTCGGAGCCGGCTGGCGTCGCGACCTTCCGCCGAGATGGGGCCCGTCCATCGATCCCACCCGGGTTCTCCCCCGCCAACCCGCCACCGATCAATCGCTCCCACCCCGGTTCTCCCCCGCCAACCCGCCACTTAGCAGTTCAGAACCCCTGCCCGATCCGCCCAGTGAACCGCCAGGGCCCGGACCGATCCAGCGGCCGTGCCACCCCGAGCGCCAGCGTTCCATTGAAAAGTGTGAGCAGCACCTCGCCCGACGCGCGGATGCCGTCGGTGGGGCGCGAGATCGGCATCTGCATCCCCGTGCTGGTGTCGGTGAAGGTGCCGAGGTCGCGCAGGGCGCGCCAGGCTGCTTCACTGGATGCCTCGGCCCAGCCGCCCTGCACCCCGACGGCGACGCCCGGTGCAATGCCCGGGATGAAGAGCCGGTTCGGCAGCCGGATCGGCGCGCGCAGGACCGGCAGCGTGTAGCCGAGGAGCGCGCGCCCGCTCGCGGCCCGGTCGCCGCCGAATTCCTTGTAGCGGTAGGCGCTCAATCCTTCCCACTGCCCGATCTCGAAGAGCACCTGCGGCACCGCGTCGCCGATGAGCGTACCGGCGTCGACGCGGGCGTGGAGGTCGAGCGGTCCGATCGGCCGGCGCGCCGCGACGCGCGCCTCGAGACGTTGCCACTGCAAACCACCGTCGGCGCGGTCGTAGCGAAGTCGCACGCCGACGCCGCGATTGACGAACAGTCCCGTCACCTGCGGGTTGAGCTCGAGCACCGCACCGCTCGAGAAGTAGCTCCCCTCGTGAATGCCGCGGTTGGGGCGGAATCCCTCGCCCTCCACGAACAGGCCGCGCGAGATGTTCTGCTCCACGGCGCGATCCTGCGCAGGCCCGGCCTCGATCCGCAGGAACGAGCGACCGCCCGAGCCGAGCATCCGCGTTACCGATGCGGTGGCACTCCAGCGGTCGAGATAGTCGAAGTGGTCC
>JACDHQ010000324.1 GCA_013820975.1 Gemmatimonadaceae bacterium | reverse complement strand
CCATCGGAGAGCGTCGGGTTTTAATGAAACCACAACGCGATGTCCTCCGACGACGCCTTGTACTCGAACGCCAGCACCACCTCGGCGACCAGCTCCGACACATTGGGTCCGATCAGGTGCGCACCCAGCAGTTCGTCCGTCTTCGCGTCGGCGATGAACTTCACGAAGCCGGTCGTGTCGCCCATCGAGCGCGCACGTCCATTCGCTGAGAAGGGGAACTTGCCGGCGCGGTACTCGCGGCCGCTCTCCCTCACCTGCTGCTCCGTCATGCCGACCGCCGCGATCTCGGGCCACGTGTAGACCACGCCGGGGATCGACCCGTAGTGCATGTGCACGGGTTTCCCCGCGATCACCTCGGCGGCGATGACTCCTTCCTCCTCCGCCTTGTGCGCGAGCATGGGCCCCGGCACGCAGTCTCCGATCGCGAAGACGTTCGGCAGGTTGGTGCGCAGCTGGTCGTCCACGAGGATCTCGCCGCGCTTGCCGACGTTCAGTCCGAGCGCAGCGGCATCGATACCGGACGTCGCCGCGCGTCGCCCGACACTGACGAGCACGTGGTCTCCCTCGATGCGCTCGGGCTTCCCGTCGCGCTCCACCTCGACATACACGCCGGTATCGGTGCGCCCGCCACCCGTGACACGCGTACCCGTTCGGATGTCGAGCCCCTGCTTGCGGAAGACCTTCTCCGCCTCCTTCACCAGCTCGTCGTCCATGCCGGGTAGGATGGTGGGGAGCAGCTCGATGACCGTCACCTTCGCGCCGAGCCGGCGCCAGACGGAGCCGAGCTCGAGGCCGATGACGCCGCCGCCGATGACGATGAGGTGCTGTGGCACCTGCGGGATCTTCAGTGCGCCGGTGTTCGACAGCACGCGCTCCTCATCGAACTTCAGGAAGGGGAGCTCGATCGGTACGGAGCCCGTGGCGATGATGACGTGCTTCGCGTGGTAGAGGTGAGTGTTGTCTTCGGGGGGGGCCCCCCTCACCTCCACCGGCCACACCTGCCCTTCGCGCGGCTTCACCGTCCCCATCCCCTTCGCCCACGTGATCTTGTTCTTCTTGAACAGGAACTCGATCCCCTTCGTGTTCTGCCCCACGACGCCGTCCTTCCGCTTCAGCATCGTCGCCAGGTCGAGCCCCACCTCACCCACCTGGACGCCGTGCTCCGCCGCATGCGTGCGCGCGAAGTCGAAGTGCTCGCTCGACGAGAGCAGTGCCTTGGAGGGAATGCAGCCGACGTTCACGCAGGTGCCGCCGAGCGTCCTGTCCATCTCGACGCAGACGACGTTGAGCCCGAGCTGGGCGGCGCGGATGGCGGCGACGTAGCCGCCGGGGCCGCCGCCGATGATGACGACATCTGCCGGAATTGCTGTCTCGGTCATTGAGGTCTCTTGGAGCGAAGGTCGACACAACTGCCTGAACCTAGACCCGTCATCCGGCACCGGAAAGCGGCAGGTCTCGAGCGCGCCCGCGCTACGCGGTCAGCCCGCGGCTGACGCGGCGATCACCCTGGTCATGAGGATTGCTGCATCGGCGGGCGAAACTCCGCTATGGGCCAGCGAACGCCACGACCAGAAGTCCAGGCTCAGTGCGAGCGCTCCCCCAAAGAGCAGCTGCGCGCCGGGCGCGACATGCCAACCCGCTGCGAGATCGGCGGCCATGGACGTCATGTAACTCTCCGTCGACGCGAGCACATCCTGCAGCACCGGCAACCGCTCGGCGTCGCGCAGCACGTGAGCCATCATGGGAGCGCCAGCCTCGTAGTACTCGTACAGCGCAGTGAGCGCGGTTCGCACCCGTTCGGCAGGCTCCGCGACCTGGTTCCACAATGCCCCATCCGGCGGTGGCACACGCTCCTCGAACAGCGCACTGCAGGCCCGGAACAGGTCGGCGTCATCGGGAAAATGCCGGTACACGGTGAGGCGCTGCACCCCGGCGCGTTCCGCAATCGCACTGATGGTCGTTGCGGCGGGACCCACCTCGGCGTGCAGCGATGCCGTCGCCTCGACGATGCGCTTCCGCGTCTCATCCTGCTGGACGGCTCGTTCGCGGAGAGTGTAAATGCGCTTCTTCATTCATAAAACATACATGTTCACCAGAACCTTGACAACGGAAGCGCTCGATCCTACCATAGTTCCAATGAACATTCATGTGTCATGGAATACGGAGGTTCGGTGAACAGGTCGGTTCATGAGCCATTCGCGATGGCAATGCTAGAAGTGCCGAGCGTTCCCACGACGCCGGGTCTGGATGAGGTGGCCAGGTTTCCACGGCTCAAATCCGAGTATGAGGCATGATCACCGTCAGGCTGGATTCTCTCGAAGCGACGGAGGGCTGGTCGGCGTCGGACGCTACGCAGCGTTTCCGCAGTGCCTTTCCGTTGCACGCTTCCGCGGGCACGCACCACACCGCGGTCGTCTACTTCGAGATCGACCCCGGGGGGGCGCTCGGGACCCACACCGACAGCGTCGAGGAAGTGGTGCTGATCCTGGACGGGACGGTCGTCGTGGAGCTCGGGACCGAACGGGGAGAGCTGTCGTCGGGTTCCATCGCACTGGTGCCGGCGATGGTGCCACATGCGGTGCGCAATCCCGGAAGCACGGTCGCGCGCTGCGTCGGGTTCTTCTCGGGCGCGCGCGTCGTCACCACGTTCGCGGATGCGGTGATGCCGCCGGGGCTCCGCACGTTCGACACCGGCCACCTGCCCGCGGGATGACGCATGCGAAGCAGTCCTCATACCCACTCACATGACTGGAGGAATGATCTTGGTCACTGAACCCGGTCACTACGCAGGCCGCGATGCAGCGCTATCCACCGCAGGCCGTGCCGCCCGCTCGCTCGCCGTACTGGTCATCGTCATCATGATGTCGACAGCAGCGTGCGGAGGCAGGGCTGCCGACGCGGGCGCATCGTCGCAGCAAGGAGGCGATGTCGAGGCCGATGCTTCGCGCAACGGCAGCACGCAGCGAACCGGCGACGACCGCATCTAGGTCACTACCGCGGGCGCCCTCGTTGTTCTGACCCGTGCCGGCTCGCGCTCAGCGCGTGAAGTATGCTCTCCTGGCTCAGCCGACCAGCATCGCCGCCGGGTCTTCCATGAACTCCTTCACCTTCACGAGGAACTTCACCGCCTGCTCGCCATCGATCGTCCGGTGGTCGTACGAGAGCGCGATGTACATCATCGGGCGGATGACGACCTGGCCGTCGATCGCGACCGGACGGTCCTGCGCCTTGTGCAGCCCGAGGATGCCCGCCTGCGGATAGTTCACGATCGGCGTCGACATCAGCGACCCGAACACGCCGCCGTTGGTGATCGTGAAGGTGCCGCCGAGCAGGTCGTCCATCGTGAGCTTGCCGTCGCGTGCCTTCCTGGCGACGGCGACGATGGCACGGGCGATGTCGAGCAGCGACAGCTGGTCGGCATCCTTGATGTTCGGCACGACGAGCCCCGCCTCGGACGAGACCGCGATTCCCATGTTCACGTAGTGATGGTAGACGACCTCGTCGCCATCGAGCTGCGAATTGATGATGGGGTGCGCCGCGAGGGCCAGCGTCGCCGCCTTGACGAAGAAGGGCATCGCCGAGAGGCGCACCCCCGTCTCCTTCTCGATGCGGTCCTTGTGCCGCTCGCGGAAGGTGTTCACCGCGGTCATGTCGACTTCGTTGAACGTGGTCAGCATGGCCGTCGCCTGCTTCGCGGTGAGCAGGTGCTCGGCCATCTTCCGCCGGCGGGTGTTCAGCTTTTCGCGCGTTTCGCGTGCCCCGTCGCTGGCGGGCCGCTGGGAACCCGTCGGCCTGGGAGCAGCTGTCGCCGGCTGCGCCGCCTTCGGCGCGGGTGCGGGTGCAGCAGCGGGTGCAGCAGCGGGTGCAGCAGCGGGTGCAGCAGCGGGTGCAGCAGCGGGTGC
>JACDHQ010000323.1 GCA_013820975.1 Gemmatimonadaceae bacterium | reverse complement strand
AAGGTGCTCGACGCACCAGCCTCCGTGACGGTGGTGGGTGAGCAGGCGATCGCGGAGCGGCCGTCTCTGACAGTGGCCGATCACATCCGCAGCCAGCCGGGCGTGGACGTCTCCTCGGGCGGCCTGGTGCAATCGAACATCGTCGCCCGCGGCTTCAACAACGCGTTCTCCGGGTCGCTGCTCACCCTCATCGACAACCGGTTCGCGTCGGTCCCGTCGCTCCGCGTGAACGTGCCGTTCCTGTTCACGACCTCCAACGAGGACATCGAGCGGGTCGAGGTCGTGCTCGGTCCCGCGGCCGCGCTCTATGGGCCGAACAGCGCCAACGGCGTGCTGCACATCATCACGAAGTCGCCGTTCACGTCCGAAGGCTCGACGCTGACGCTCGACGCCGGCGAGCGCTCGGTCGTGCGCCTGGCTGGCCGGCATGCGCGCGCGTTCAACGACCAGTTCGCGATGAAGCTGACCGGTGAGTTCATGCGCGGCGGCGATTGGGAGTTCCGCGACCCGGCGGAGCCCGACGTGTTCCCGGCGACGCCGAACACGCCCACCGCCCGCGTCGGCCAGGCGAACGTCCGCAACTACGACATCGAGCGCTACGGCGGCGAGGCGCGCCTCGACTGGCGGCTCGGCGAGAACACGGAGTGGATCAACACGTACGGGATCACCAACGGCGGCAGCGCGATCGAGCTCACGGGCGCCAACGGCACGGGACAGATCAGCGACTGGCGCATGCAGAGCCTGCAGTCGCGCCTGCGCTCCGGCCCACTCTTCGCGCAGGTGTTCGCGAACTTCAGCGATGCCGGCAACTCGGACAGCACGGACCTGAGCGGCACCTATCTCCTGCGCACCGGCCAGCCGATCGTCGACCAGTCGCGCACCCTCGCCGCGCAGGCCCAGTACTCCTTCGGGCTCGGCGCACGGACGTCGCTCGTCTCGGGCGTGGACTACATCCTCACCAACCCGCGCACCGGCGGCACGATCAACGGGCGCAACGAGGAGGACGACAACACGAGCGAGATCGGCGGCTACCTGCAGTCCACGACGGCCGTCACGCCGCAATGGGATGTGCTGTTCGCCGCCCGCCTCGACCAGCACAACCAGCTCGTGGGGACCTTCTTCTCGCCCCGTGCGGCGGTCGTCTACAAGCCCACGCCGGAGCAGAGCGTCCGCCTGACCTTCAACCGCGCGTACAGCACGCCGGCCAACTTCTCCTTCTTTCTCGACCTGCTGCAGGCCGGCAACTCCGCATTCGGCGGGCTGCCGTTCAACGTGCGCGCCGTCGGCGTGCCCCAGACCGGCTTCACCTTCCGGCGCGATTGCACCGGCGGCGTCGGCAGCCTCTGCATGCGGTCGCCGTTCACGCCGGCCGCGGCGGGCGGCGGTGCGACGTTCGTCCCGGCCAATGCGGCGGCGTACTACCAGGCGGCGCTCAACGTCGCCCTCGCGGGCGGGTTGCAGAGCGCGCTGGCGGCCAATCCGGCACTCGGTGCCCCGGGGGCGCAGGCCGTCGTCGATCGCCTCCGGACCTTCAACGCCGTGACGGCCAACGTCGGCACGTCGCTCCGCTACATCACCACCCCCGGTGCGCCACCGGTCTCGCCCGCATCCGTCGTCGACCTCGAGCGGCTCAAGGCGTCGTTCACCAACGTGCTCGAGCTGGGGTACAAGGGTGTGATCGGCAACCGCGTCTACTTCGCGGCCGATGCGTGGTACCAGCGCCGCGAGAACTTCATTACCCCCGCGGCGAACTTCACGCCGAACGCGCTGCTGGACGGCGCCTCCCTCGGTGCCGGGCTGGCCGCGCACCTCACACCGGTGATCGGCGCGGCGGCCGCGGCGCAGGTCGCCGGCGCAATCACGCCAACGCTTGCCGGCATCCCGCTCGGCACGGTGGTGCCCGACAGCCGCGTCACCACGAACGGCGACATCGCCTTCACCTACCAGTCGATCGACAAGGCAATCAACCTGCGCGGCGCCGACGTCGCGTTCGACCTCGCGATGACCGACGCGGTCCACATGCTCGGCAGCTACTCGTGGGTCAGCGACGTCGTGTTCCCTGACATCCCGAGCGGCCAGCGCCCGCTCACGCTGAACGCCCCGGACCACAAGGGATCGCTCGCGTTCAAGTACACGCATGCGCCGCGGAACTTCTCGGGCGAGCTGCGTGGCCGGTACCAGAACACGTACCCGGTGAACTCGGCGGTCTTCGTGACCGGTGTGGATCTGCGGTGTGCGTCACCCGCCTCGCAGACCTGTGCCAACGCGCACAAGGGTCCAAGCACGCCCGCCGGCTTCTTCCAGTACCAGCAGCCGCCGACGGCGATGTTCCTCGACCTGTCGGGCAGCTGGCGGCTGCCGTTCCAGACGACGCGCCAGGCCCTGCTGGCCGTGACCGCGACGAACCTGCTCGACAACCGCGTCCCGATGTTCGCGGGTGTGCCCGAGATCGGGCGGCTCATCATGACGCGGCTGCAGTTCACGTTCTAGCTTCCGGGCATGTCCGGTTGATCGGTGGTGCTGCATTGCGAGCATTGCAGCGATTCTCAGGGCCGGTGGCGATTCGCCACCGGCCCTGAGTCGTTTCTGCATATGACGATGGACCACCAAATGTCGGGTGCGGGGTGCGTTCTCGGCGGCGGCGCACCCCCGACCTGCAGCGACCAGCCCCGGTAGGGATTATCCCTGCGCCTGCACCACCAGCAGCGCGCGTGACGCCGTGTATTCCGCCTGGTCGATGAACCGGTGCACGAGCGCCACCGCGTCGTCTGCCCCACACTCGGCATCGTCGCGGACTGCGTGACGGATCACGCGCTCCACGGCCTCGCGAATGATCATGAACTCGCGCCGCAGCCCCGACTCGGTCCAGCCGATCCCCGCGCGCTGCTGGCCGTGCCGCTCCGAGATGAGCCGCTGGATCTCGGTCGCGTCGGCGAGCAGCGGTGTCGGCTGGCCACCCATCGAGCCGGTCACGAGCAGCGCCGTCGCCATGTCAGCGAGGAAGGTCGCGAGATGGTCGGCGATCTGAAAGTGCTTGAGCGGCGCCGCCACCTGCAGGTTGGGGTCGCGGCGGATCCGCTCGACGATCTCCTTCACCGTCCGCGGCAGGTGCTGCATGATCGCCTCGCCAGCGTCGCAGATACCGACCATCGGCGTGCGGCCATCCGCGCGGATTGGCGGGGCCTCGCCTGCCGGCGCCCCTGCCGGCGACGCCTCCTCCTCGTCGCCAGGCATCCAGAGCGTGAACGTCGAGCCCTCGCCAGGGACGCTCCGGACGGTGAGGTCACCCCCCATCAGGCGGGCGAGGCGACGGCTAATCGTCAACCCGAGTCCACTGCCTTCCCGTTGGCGCGTCGGCCCGGTGTCGGCCTGCACGAACGGGTCGAAGATCGCAGCCAGCTTGTCCTCAGCGATCCCGACTCCCGTATCCCTGACGCGGATGACGATGTGCCGGAAGCGGGGCAGCAGGCGCGCTTCGCCGTCCACTGCGTGCACCGACTCGCCGGTGATGGTGACCTGCCCCCCGGGCTGCGTGAACTTCACGGCGTTCGCAAGGAGGTTCACCAGGATCTGGCGCACTCGTTCGGAGTCGCCCACGTAGGTGAGCGGATCCGCCGGATGGGTCACCTCGGAGGTCAGCTCGAGCCCGCGCGCCGCCGCCTGTGGATGCGTCAGCGCCACGGCCGCGGCAATCGCCTCCGCCCCCGATGCCGGGGCCGATTCGACGGTGAGCTTCCCCGACTCCACCTTGGCGAGGTCGAGGATCTCGTTGACGAGCCCAAGCAGGTGCTTCCCGCTCATCCGGATGCGGCCCACCTGCTCCCGCATCTTGTCGGTCAGCGGTCCCGAGAGCCCTAGCTCGAGGATCTCGGAATAGCCGAGGACCGCATTGAGCGGTGTCCGGAG
>JACDHQ010000322.1 GCA_013820975.1 Gemmatimonadaceae bacterium | reverse complement strand
AAGGTGACCTTCACTCCGTCGCCGTCGGCGACGACGCTCGTGTCCACCTGCGTGCTCCGCCACCCGCGGAGGTAGTAGAAGACACGGATGCGCAGCAGGTCGGCGCGCAGGTCCTCGCGGTCGAGATATTCGCGATTGTAGAACGCGGGCGCCTTGGTGAACCAGCAGAAGAAGATCTTCGCGAGCATGTTGGTGCAATCCGACTCGCTGGTCGCGATGTTCCGCTTCAACTCGCTCTTGTCCACGTTCTCCACGCCGTCGAGCACCAGCTCCTTCACTTCGGGATGCGCGTCCTCGACGGGCGAGCGCTGGGCAGCCGCCAGGACCGGAGCCCCCGCGACGCCCAGCACCAACGCCCCGGCCAGCAGCAGGCGGCGGGTCAGTGAATTCATGGCAAGCCAGACAGTAGCAAGCCGGGGGCCAACCATCAGCTATCAGCTATCAGCTATCGGCTATCAGCTGATTCGGAGGGCCGCCCTGCGGGGCGGCTCCGGTATTGGCCCGCAGCGGCGCCCAAGAAGAAAAAAAGGCCCGGCGAAGCCGGGCCCTTCCCTATTAGCTGATAGCTGATAGCTGATAGCTGATAGCTAGTCTCTGATCAGCCCCGCCAGCAGCGCCTCGTTGGACGGAGTTCCGGCGATCCGCTTGATCAGCCATTCCATCGCCGCCTGCGGAGGCATCTGGCTCAGCCCCCGGCGGAGGGCGTAGACGGCATCGAGCTGCTCGGGCTTGAACAGCTTCTCCTCGCGCCGCGTGCCACTCGTGGCGATGTCGATCGCCGGGTACACCCGCTTTTCGGCCAGTGAGCGATCGAGCTTGATCTCGCAGTTGCCGGTCCCCTTGAACTCCTCGAAGATCACGTCGTCCATGCGCGACCCCGTCTCGACCAGGGCCGTGGCGATGATCGTGAGGCTGCCACCACCCGCTGCCGGCGCGACGGCGCGTGCGGAACCGAAGAAGGCCTTCGGTTTCGCCATCGCCTGAGCATCGAGGCCCCCCGAGAGCGTGCGACCGGTGCCCCGCTCGGCGGTGTTGTGCGCGCGGGCCATCCGGGTGAGCGAGTCGAGCACGATCACCACGTCACGTCCTATCTCGACGAGGCGGCGCGCGCGCTCGAGTACAATCTCCGTCACCTCGACGTGCCGCTGCGCCGGTTGGTCGAAGCTCGACGAGATCACCTCGCCGACTCCCCAGGACTGTGCCTCGCTCACTTCCTCGGGGCGCTCGTCCACGAGGAGGATGAGCAACACCGCCTCCGGATGATTCGTCGCGACTCCCTCGGTGATGGCGTGCAGCAGCGTCGTCTTGCCGGCACGGGCCGGCGCGACGATCAGCGCGCGCTGCCCATAGCCGATCGGCGCGATCAGGTCGATCGCGCGCCGCGTGAGCTCGTGCCCCCGCGCCTGCGCGCCGGTCTCGAGGGTCAGCTTGCGATCGGGATACGAGGCCTGCAGCGAGGCGAACTCGGGACGGACCGTCGTCTCCGAGGGCTCCGCGCCGTTGATCGATAGCACATCGACGACGACCGTCCGCCCGCGTGAATCGTGGCCAACCGTCGCCGTCACGAGGTCGCCGCGGCGGATGCCGGCCTGCCGCACCACGTGCACCGGCACGAAGCTGTCGCCGCTCTCGGCGAGGTAGCTCGCCTCGGGGCGCCGGATGTAGCCGCCGTCGCGGCCGGCGTCGAACCACCCGCACGCTTCGCCGGTGACGGTGATCGGGCCCTGCGGTGCCGGCTGCTGGACGTCCCGGCGCGGCTGCGCGCCCGCCGGCTGCTGCTGCGCGTCGCGTCCCCGGCCGCGATTGCGGCGGCCGCGACGGGCTCCCCATTCGCCGCGATCGTTGCGATCGTTGCGGTCGTTGCGATCCTGCCGAGGTTCGTTGCGGTCGCCGCGTGCATCGGGATGACGGGGCCTGTCGCCCCGCGGGCCGCGACTGCCGCGTTCGAAACGGTCGTTGCGCGGGCGGCGCTGGTCGGCGCGCTCATCGCCCGCCGGTGCGACGCCGCTGCTCTGGACACCGCTCCCGTCCTGCACCGGTGCGGCTGGCACCGCCGGAGCCGCGGGCGCCTCGGACGTCTCCGACTCGCTGCCGCGATCGCGTGGTAGACGCGCGTCGAGCGGCGCATCGGGTGCTGTGGACTCCGCGTCGGCTGCCGCTGCCGGGCGTCGCCCCGGGCGGGGCCGCGGCGCATGCTCTGCCTCGTCAGAGGAGGGGGCGCCGGCGGACGCATCGGCGCCGCCCTCGCGATACGGGTTCGCCTCGTCGGGGGTGTCATCGGACGTACGGGTGATCGGGCGTCCTCGGCCACGAGGGGCGGGGCGTCGACTTTCGCTCATGCAGCGACTGGGATGGATGCGATGGGATGTTGGAAAGCGCGTCCCGCGGAACCCGCGAGTGACGCCGGACGGAATGCTGATGCTGTGCATGCGGTCGTTCTGGAACGACCGCCCGCCAAGGCGCCGGGCATGAAGCCGGAAAGCGACGTGACGGGAGTGGCTGCCACCTGGAGCTCGCCCGACCTGCGCGGATGCGTCACGCGACACGGGCGACGGAACTTCGAGAGCGTAGCCGGCTTGCCTTGCATTCGCCGGGCACCGCTGCATCAGCGGGCCTGCGGCGACCTTCGGCCACACGTACAGTCGTTGCCGCCAGGACCAGCCCGGCGACGGACGCTACGAGTATCGCCACTTCCGACTCCGCGCGCAACCCGCAATCGCCGGGGCGCGCAGTGCCGGTGCCAGCACGTGCGAACTTTGTGCCGTGCTGGGTGCCGTGCGGGGGCGCTCCACGCCCGCCCTTACATTATCTCGCATGATCTCCCCCTCCATCGACGCCGCGACGGAGCTTTCGGCCGCCGTCGCCGAATACCGCGAGCGCGACGACCTTGGCGCGCTCATCGACCGGCTTCGCCGGATCGCAGCCGTTGCCGACCCCGATGTGCTGGCCAGGGCGAGCGCGCCGTACCGCGACATGCCGGAAGTCGTCATTCCGGTGTACGAGCAGGTCGTCGCGGTCCGTCCCGATGATGCCCAGGCGCACGTGCTGCTCGCCAACGCGTACTGGCTGACTGGGCGGGGTGCCGAGGCCGTCGAGCGCCTCGCCGCGCGCGCGAAGCAGATCGATCCCGGCAACCGCGGCGCATGGCACATGTGGGCGCTGAGCGAGCCCGAAATCCGCGGGCGCATCGCCCGCTGGCTCGAGGTGATCCGCCACTTCCCGCACGACAACCTCGCCCGCGCGGCAATGGCCGACAATGCCGTCTCCCTCGCCGGCGCGGAGCACGACCCGCAGGCGCTCGACCTCGCGATCTCCACCTACGAGCTCCTGCTCGACAGCGCGCCCGACCACGCGCACCGGCTCGCGCTCGAGGAAACACTCACGAAGCTTCGCGGATGGCAGCTATGACGCACTCCCATGACGAGGACGCGTCGGCCGACGCCTCGAACGCCCTGGCCGAGTTCCGGGCGTTCCGCGAGCGCATGAACGGCGAGATCCTCGCCGAGAACAACCTCGTCGTCAACCGCTTCTTCGCGCTCGACGGCCGAGCATACGAGGGGGGCGCGCTCGACGTGAAGACGAAGGAACTCCTCGGCCTCGTGGCCTCGCTGGTCCTCCGCTGCGACGACTGCGTCACCTACCACCTCGTGCGCTGCGCCGAGGAAGGAGCGACCCGCGATGAGGTGTTCGAGACCGCGTCGATCGGCCTCATCGTCGGCGGCTCGATCGTCATCCCGCACCTTCGCCGGGCGGTGGACCGGTGGAACGAACTCACCAGGAAATGAGGAATCGCGCGCGGGCCGAGTGCTGGCGCGCCAACGATCCATTCGGTGTTCGATCGCGGGCCGGCACCATCCCCCACTCGATTGATCGGTGTTCGATCGCGGGCCGGCACCATCCCCCACTCGATTGATCGGTGTTCGAT
>JACDHQ010000321.1 GCA_013820975.1 Gemmatimonadaceae bacterium | reverse complement strand
CTGTACGACTCGACGCTGCTGGCAGCCGTTGGCGGCGCGACGATCAACGACGGCCGCCTGCGATCGGTGAACGGGTGGCGGGATCAGTCGGCAGGGCTCGCGAGTGCGGCCAACGACAGCCGCGCGGCGCTGATGAACGCGCATTTCCGGTACGCGGTGGACGGGCCGGGCGGGGTGGTGGAGAGCGGAGCCCAGGTGTTCGTCTCGCCGGACCAGCGCACGGGGGGCGGGCGTGGGTTTACTGCCTTCGACGCAAACAGTCGCCTCGTCGATCAGACGCGGATTCCGATGGCGTCGGTGGGCAACCGCCTGTCCCTGCAGAGCAGCAACCCGCTCCTCGCCTATTGGGATAGTAGCGGCGCGGGGAGCGCGTACATCAACATCGCCACGCACGACCTCCAGATCGGCGGCACCTCCCTCGCGTACACCGGCGGCTCGATCACCGGTCTGGCGGCCAGCACCACCTACTACGTCTATGTCGAGGACCCGACCTTCGCCGCCGGAACCGTGACCTACCTCACGACGACGAGCGCCCGCTCCATTCTCAGCTCACTCGGTCGGTACTACGTCGGAAAGATCACCACGCCCGCGTCAGGCGGCGGTGGCACGTCCGGGTCCGCTGGCGGCGCCGGCGGCGAAGTCCCCACCTGACCCCAGGCCCCGCACCATGCCTCCCTCATTTTCCCGCCGCGCGATCACAGCCGTCGATGCACAGCCCGGCCAGAAGGCTTTCGCGTTTGACCCCACGCACGGCGGTCGCACGTTTGCCGCCGAAGTGGTCCAGCTCGAGGGGGAGTCCGCCGACTTCCTCGTGCTCGAGGCGACGGCGTGGGAGGTGGATGCTGCAGGGAATCCGGTGCTACTCAACGGTGCCCCCGTGCGGACACCGGCGCAGCGAATCAGTGTCCACCTCGACGCGCTGGCGACGGGTACGATGACCGTCGCTGTGGCGATCGCGCAGGCCGAGGCAGGGCTGGCCGAACGGCTGCTCCGGATCCGGTCGCAACTCGACATCGTCGCGGCGATTCCGAAGCGCGGCGCGCCGCGTCCCGGCGGTCCGAAGTGATCCGTCATTCCGACCCCCTTTCCCGAGAGACTCATGCACACCACTGAACGCCCCGTCCCCACCCGCGGCCCCGATGGCCGGCTCGCGCCGTTCCACGTCTACGCCCGCTGCACGGAGAACGACGTCGACTACGACTACGAGGGCGGCAAGGTGCTGCTCCAGGCGATCGCGCACCAGGACGTCGGGGCGGTCAACGCCTGTAACCTGGTCGTCAACTTCTCCGCGGACGGCGACGAATCGGCCGGCACGGTCATGCACGCGTTCCCGATCACCCGTGCCGACAAGCACCAGCGGTTCTTCCGCATCGACGTGAGCGAGATCGACAACCCGATCCCGCCCGAGCCCGCCGTGCCGGCGGTGGTGTCGGCCGACGTCGCGCGCCTCGAGCAGGAGAACGCGGAGCTCCGCCGGCTGCTCGAGGAACAGACCGCCCCGGTCGCGGAGCCCGAGCCGCAGGAGCAGTAGCGCTACAACCGGACTCGCCAGTCACCTAGCCGACTGGCGAGGCTCTAGGCCCCGACGCCGGGGTACCGCATCGTAGGAGGAGAGCCGCGCGCGGTGCACGCCTGCGCTCACCCCCGATCGCAGGACCCCCGCATGGACAACAAGCAGGCAAGCACCGCGCACCCGCCGGCGCACCGCTACGACCGGCGTGAATCGAGTCGCGTTGACGAGCTGCCGGAACCGACACACGACTTCCTGTTCCTCGCCGAACAGTCGACCCGTCGGGTTACCTGGCTGATTCCATTGCTGACGATCGCCATCTCCGGCGCGTTTGCCGTCGGCTCCGCCCGCCTCGAGCTCAGTGGCAAGGCCGACAAGAGCGAGCTCGCGCTCGCGAACGCCAAACTGGACCGACTGCTCGACGTCGTCTGCGATCGCGCCACGCCGAAGCCGCGGGCGTGCGCGGAAGGAGGCTCGCGATGAAGCATGCCCTGGTGATCGGCCTCTACCTGATCGCGTTCGGGACGGGACTCGTCGTGTTCGAGGCGATGAAGACCGCGCCGCATTCCGGACACCTGTACCTGTACGCCGGATTCGTCGGCGTTGGCCTCCTGCTCGCCGTCGCACGCGCGCTGGGCGATAGCGTCAAGATCGTCATCGTGCCGCTGGTCACGGCCGTCGGCCCCTACATGCCCTTCGGGCGGCGCGCGTACGACCAGCCATCACCGCCGGTCGTGCCGCCGGATCCGCCAGCGCCGCCTCCGGACGCGCCCTGATGCTCCCCGCTGACCTCAAGGCGATCGTCTCGCCGAAAGTGGCCGCGTGCCTCGACTACGCGTCGACGCTCGTCGGTGTGACCGAGGTGCCGCTTGGCTCGAACCGGGCGCCCGACATCGATGCCTGGTGCCGCGAGTTCGGCTCGCCGCTCGGCTCGTACTGGTGCGCCCTCTACGTCGGCCACGTGCGGAAGACGCACGGGCTCTGGGTGCCGTCGCGCGACGTCGGGAACTGCGATGAGTGGGTGCTGCAGGCGCGCGAGCGCGGCTTAGCCTCGTCGACACCGGTGCCGGGCGCTGCGGCCGTCTTCACGAACTGGAGCCGGCACACGTCGGGCCGTTACAAGGGCCAGCACGACGCCGTGCACATCTCCCTCGTGCTCCGTGTCACGCCGCGCCTCGAGGATCTCGGCGGCAACACGACGCTCACCGGCTTCTCGCGGAACGGCGATACCGTCGCGAAGAAGGGCATTGACCGCAACCGCATCCTCTGCTGGGTCCTGCCGGGTGACACCCCGGCGGCGGCCGCATGACCCGCCCATGACCATGCAGTCCCGCTGCCGGCGGAACGCCCGCCGGCGTCGTTCGTTCCTCGCACCCCTCGACGACATGTCCCCCTCACCTCGAAGTTCCGCGCTCGCGCTGGTGCTCCTCATCTCCGCGGCCGGCGCCGCGATGGCGGCGACGACCTGCAATCCGCCGGATCCGACGGTCGCCGCGCCCCAGGTGATCGCCGCGGTGGCGACGCACCAGGCCGAGTCCCGCGTCGACGCGGCGCAGCTGCTCGAGCTCACCGTCAGTCGCGACTCCGCGATCGCGGCTGGCCTGGCCTGGGAGCGGCGATCGCACGTGGCCGAGCGCCAGCGCGACGTCGCCCGTGCCGCGTCCGACTCGCTCGCCGAGCGCGCGGCCATGGCCCCGACGGCGGCCGACAGCGCGACGCTGTACGCTGGCGCCTACAATGCCTGCAGGATCTCACTCGACGCCGCGACACTCTCCTGTGCCCAGAAGGATTCCGCGCTGCTCGAGGAGCGATCCGCTCGAGCGGACGCCGAACGGATCGCGGCCGTGAATCTCCGTGGGCAGCTGCGCGCCGACTCGGTGCTCGCGATCGCGGTCAGTAATCCGCGAGTCGTCCAGGAGCGGTGCCGGGTCGCCGGACTGATCCCGTGTCCGTCGCGGACCGTGGTGCTCGTCGGGACCGCGATCGCCGTGCACGGCGTCACGGCAGGATGGCTTCGCCCTCCCGACCTGCAGCTGCGCTGGTAGCTGACCACTGACCACTGATAGCTGATAGCTGATAGCTGATAGCTGAAGGGCCCCGCATCTGCTGCCGGTCGTCCAGGAGAGATGGCGCGTGATGGCGGTACTGGAGACAAGAAGGCCCCCTCGCAATGAGGGGGCCTTCTGCATCTTGGACAGATACGCCGAGGCGATCAGTAGGGATTCATTGTCAGTTCCCCGCGGTGAGGGATTTAGGCTACAGACGTGGTGTCCAGTGCAGGTGTAACGTGTCCACCGGATCATTCCTCGTCAAGATCGGTGCCGAGAGGAGGCCGAAGACGAGCCGAAGGGCCTCCTGTCCGCTGGAGCTCGAACAGCCGATCCAAGAGGTTGCCTTCTTCGAGACCCCGCTTGTCTCGGTCCAACTC
>JACDHQ010000320.1 GCA_013820975.1 Gemmatimonadaceae bacterium | reverse complement strand
TCTATATAGTTGTTGAAGATCATGCGCCGGGCGACGTCAGCGCCCGGGATGCTCGCCGGCAGCGTGTTCGTCGCGATCGCGTCGCGCAGGAAGCGCGCGTTCGCCAGGAAGCCGAGCCGAGGATCGGGGGCGAACAGCTTGGCCCACCCGGCCGACATCGTGACGATCACCAGCCACGTGAGCGGCAGGAGCGTCATCCACGCGTAACGGCCGCGTCCCATCCGGATGATCACCGTCGTGCCGACGCACAGGGCAATGGCCGCCAGCAGCTGGTTGGAGATGCCGAACAGCGGCCAGAGCGTGTTCACGCCGCCGTAGGGGTCCTGCACGCCGTGATAGAGGAAGTGCCCCCACATCATCACGATCATTGCGCTCGCCAGCCACACCATCGGCGTCCAGTTGGTGCGCCCGAACGGCTCCCAGACGGTGCGCCCCAGGTCCTGCAGCATGAACCGGCCGACGCGCGTACCGGTGTCGAGCGTCGTGAGGATGAAGATCGCCTCGAACATGATGGCAAAGTGGTACCACACGTCCATCGCCCGCCCGCCAAACACCCCGGAGAAGATGCTCGCCATCCCCACCGCGAGGCTCGGCGCGCCCCCCGTTCGTGACAGCAGCGATTCCTCGCCCACCAGCCGCGAGAGGTGCTGGATCTCCTCGGGCGTCACCACGAACCCCCACGCCTGGATCGTCTGCGCGGCGCTGGCGAACGTGGTGCCGATGATGCTGGCTGGCGCGTTGATCGCGAAGTACACCCCCGGCGTGAGCACGCACGCCGCGATGAGCGCCATGATCGCCACGAACGACTCCATCAGCATGCCGCCGTAGGCGACCATCCGGATATCGGGCTCGCGCGCGATGAGCTTGGGCGTCGTCCCCGAGGCGATGAGCGCGTGAAAGCCACTGATCGCGCCGCAGGCGATGGTGATGAAGGCGAAGGGAAAGAGCTTGCCCGCGAACACGGGCCCGGTGCCGTCGGTGAACTGCGTCAGCGCCGGCATCTGCAGCTCCGGCATCGTGATGAAGATGCCGGCACCCAGCGCGAGAACCACGCCGAGCTTCACGAAGGCCGAGAGATAGTCGCGCGGGGCAAGCAGGAGCCACGCGGGAGTGACCGAGCCGGCGAAGCCGTACACCATCACCGCGATCGCCAGCGTCGTCCCGCTCAGCGTGAAGTACGGGGCCAGCGCCGGATCCTGCGCCACCCACTTGCCCGCGTACACCGAGAGAACCAGCAGCACCACGCCCATCCCCGTCGCCTCGAGCACGCGGTCGGGGCGAATGAAGCGGAGATACAACCCCATCAGCATCGCGATGGGGATCGTGAGCAGGATCGTCACCGTCCCCCAGGGACTCGCCCGCAACGCATTCACCACGACGAGCCCCAGCACGGCGATGAGGACGATCATGATCATCAGCACCGACACCAGCGCCGTCACCCCCGCGACTGCGCCGATCTCGTCGCGCGCCATCTGCCCCAGCGACTTGCCGTCGCGCCGCACCGAGGCGGCGAGGATCACCATGTCGTGCACAGCGCCGCCGAGTGCCACGCCGACGATGATCCAGAGCGCGCCGGGGAGGAAGCCGAACTGCGCGGCGAGCGTCGGACCCACGAGCGGGCCCGGCCCCGAGATCGACGCGAAGTGGTGCCCGAAGACGATCCACCTGTTGGTCGGCACGTAGTCACGCCCATCCTCGAGCCGCTCGGCCGGGGTACGCCGCGTCGCGTCGAGCGCGAACACCTTGGCCGCAATGATCTTGCTGTAGAAGCGGTAAGCGACGAGGTACGTAGCGATGGCGGCGACGAGGAGCCACGCGGCGCTGATCGTCTCGCCGCGTTCGAGCGCGATGTACGCGAAGGCACCGGCGCCGAGGAGGGCGACGGCGACCCAGAGGAGTGTGGAGAAAAGCCTTGGCATCGGCGGGAGCGAGGGTGGCAAGAGCGGCGTAAAATGCGCTCCTGCAACACCTTGTCAACGGCTTCATCCGCTTGGTTCGGGGCCTGTTCGGTAGTCGGGGATCGGCGCCTGTCAACTCCTCCCGAAGGGCGGAGAGGCGAGGTAGGTTAGGGACGACGACCACTTCCCGGACCCCGCGACGATGCCACTCGCCCGACACAGTTTCGCCCTCCTGATCGCTGCCTCGGCAGCCGCGGCCTGTGCGGGGGGCGCGAGCCCGGCGGAGGAGACGGCGCCGGTGGTCCCGAGCCGGCCGCTCGCCTCGGTCATGAACCAGCGGGTGGTGGTGGCCCCCGTCAACAGCGTGCGGGAAGGGGACCCACTTGGGTGGGCGGCCTCGATCCCTCGGCAGCGGGAATGGCTGCGCTCGCTGGACGGCGAGATCACCCGTGAGCTCGGTGAGCGGGGGCTGCGAACTGCATGGGCGTTCCCACCCGACCTCGTCCAGGCCTACCAGCGGAACCAGGCGATGTCCCCTGACCCGCACCGGCTCTCGCCGGCACCGCTGCAGGGGATCACCCGTTTATCCGGTAAGGAACGTGTACCGGACCCGCTCGCGTCCCAGTTGCGCACGCTGGTTGCGGTGCACGACGCGCGCTACGTCCTGCTTCCGCTCGACGTCTCGTTCGAGAACGCTGAGGCGGGCGAGGCAGGGGGTCGTGCGCGGCTTCGCCTGGTCCTGATCGATGCGCGGACGACCGAGCTGATCTGGATTGGGGACGTCCGCAGCGAGCCCGCGCCTTCATTGACGCCGGGGGTGGCCGTTTCGCTCGCCTCCCGGTTTGCTGACCTCATCGTGGCTCGCTGAGCCACCGTACCGATACCGCACGACATGCCCACGAAAGTCACCCTGATCCCCGGCGACGGCATCGGCCCGTCGATTACCGAAGCCACCGTCCGCATCCTTTCTGCGGCGGGGGCCGACCTCGAGTACGACGAGCAGGTCGCCGGGGTCGCGGGGGTCACCCGCTTCGGCGACCCGATGCCCGAGTGCACCATCGACTCGATCAAGCGCACGGGGCTCGCCCTCAAGGGGCCCCTCGAGACTCCGGTCGGGGGCGGCTTCCGCTCGGTGAACGTCGCGCTGCGCAAGACCTTCGACCTCTACGCCAACGTGCGCCCCGCCGTGGACATCGTGCCCGGCGGACGGTACGACGATGTGGACATCGTCATGATCCGCGAGAACACCGAGGGGCTCTACGTCGGCATCGAGCACTATATAAAGATCGGCGACGACCACCGCGCTGCCGCGGAGTCGATTGCGCTCATCACGCGCGCGGGCTCCGAGCGGATCATCCGCTACGCATTCGAGTACGCGGTGAAGCACGGGCGAAAGAAGGTGACGCTCGTGCACAAGGCGAACATCCTCAAGTTCAGCCAGGGGCTCTTCCTCGACGTCGGCCGCATGATCGCGCAGGAGTATGCGGGGCGGATCGAGTTCGAGGACAAGATCGTGGACGCGATGGCGATGAACCTCGTGCTGCACCCCGAGCGCTTCGACGTGATCGTGACGACGAACCTCTTTGGCGACATCCTCTCCGACCAGATCTCCGGCCTCGTGGGCGGACTCGGCCTTGCGCCGGGCGCGAACATCGGGGCAAGCGGCGCCATCTTCGAGGCAGTTCACGGCACCGCGCCGGACATCGCCGGGAAGAACATCGCGAACCCCGGTGCGCTCGTGCTCGCCAGCTGCCTGATGCTCGACCACATCGGTGATCACGACCGCGCGACGCAGGTTCGACAGGCATTCACCAACACCGTACGTGCTGGAAAGACCGTGACGCGCGACCTCGGCGGTACGGCCTCGACGACCGAGTTCACCGACGCCGTCATCGCCGCCCTCTGAGCCGACGATGACGACCGTCCTCCACATCTCCGACCTGCACTTCGGGGCACCGGCGGTCCCCGAGCAGTACGAGGCGCTCGAGGCGATGATCGCCGACGGCGGCTACGACGTGGTGGCGATCTCGGGCGATGTGTCACAG
>JACDHQ010000013.1:3420-12674 GCA_013820975.1 Gemmatimonadaceae bacterium | reverse complement strand
GGGCTGGGCGGGGACGGCCAATGGAGCGCTGTTGCGACAGGCCGTCGCTGTGGGCTTCGAGGCGTTCATCACCGTGGATCGCGGCATCGCATTTCAGCAGCAAGTCGAGACGCTGCCGTTCGGTGTCGTGGCACTGCGCGCGCCGAGCAACGACATCGTCGATCTTCGTCCGCTGATGCCGGGAGTAATGACAGCGCTCGTCAAGCTTGTGCCCGGGCAGTTCATTCGAGTTCCGTGATCCGGCTGTCCAACGAACGCTGCACCTGACAAGGGCGGTGATGAATTGCCGACACCGTCCGAACGGATCCGAGTAGTTCAGGTTGTGTGGCTGGCCAGTCCCTCTGAACGTCACCATCTTGGTGGCTGGAAGGCTGACCCCCGCAGCTGAACTCCCGCGTTTGGCCTGCACAGGGCGGTGTTCTGGCGGCTGGCGATGCTCACCCATATCTTCCTACGAGCGCCGATTGTGGCTCCCGGAGGAACCCATGGCAGAACCATCCCCGAAGCAGCAGGCCCTCCGGGCGGTTGAGCTACTGCCTGACGATGCAACGCTCGAAGACGCGATGGAACGCCTCTATCTGCTCGAGAAGGTGGCCGGGGGCGGGTAACTGCCCGAGAGAACCGCACCACCTCCCATGCTGAGATGCAGCAACGGTACGGGGGCAAGTGACTCCGCCGGCATCGATCATCTGGGCGGCGGAAGCGCTCGGTGATCTCGACGACATCCACGAATACATCGCTCAAACATCGCTATTGGTGCCCTTGCAGCAGAGCTGGGGCGTCGGATAACCACGAGTTTCGTCGTCTCGCAGCTGAGGAACCGCCGTCATGATTCGCTGGACCTTCACCCGCATGAGTCGCTTTGCACTGGTCGGCGTTGGCGCCACCTTGGCCTGCTCGATTCCTACGGACCTTTGCGGGTGCCCGCCGGCTCGGTCGGCCGTGTACGTGCGGGGGACGCTGACCGACGCGAATGGACTCGCTATCGCCGGCGCACGGGTCTACCTCGACGGCGTACCCACGGGTACCACGGCGGATCTGCTCGCGCTCAACGGATTCGGGGCCTCGCAGACCGATGCTGACGGTGCGTTCCGCGGACTCGCCTACTCGATGTTCTCGCCCGGACCGCT
Source organism: Gemmatimonadaceae bacterium (assembly GCA_013820975.1). Classification (GTDB taxonomy): domain Bacteria; phylum Gemmatimonadota; class Gemmatimonadetes; order Gemmatimonadales; family Gemmatimonadaceae; genus JACDHQ01. Next base: position 11,544 of record JACDHQ010000013.1, on the reverse strand, counting down.
CGCCTTGCGCGCGGCAGTCGTACGACCGGGGCTACCGGATACGGTCCGCCTCGCGGCCGGTCTTGCTACCTTCCGCTACGAGCGCGACCGCCCCGATACCGTCTCGGTGGACCTCCGCCTCCCTTGACCGGGTCCTGGCGAGGGGCCATCTAATCGGTTGCTGCAGCTGACGAAGCCGCATGGTGTTCCGCGCCGCTGCATGGCTCCGGCGCTGCGGCTCCGCAGCTGAACGTTGGCCTTCGGTGGCACCCGAACTCCCTGCATGTTCACGCTTCGCTGCACGCGGCGCCTCCTCAGCCGCTTCCCCCCTGCTGGCGGACCCACCGACGAAGACCAGTCGACGACGGTTCTCGGGGATTGGTATGCCAACGTGCTGAATGTGGCCCGGCTCCGCCTGGTGCTCTGCACGAGCGACCGATCGTTGCTGACGGTGCTGGTCCCCGCGAAGAATCTCTCGGCGCTTCCAGGGCGGCTGACAGGGGCGGTCGCCGCGATGCTGGCCGAACTCCGCGTCGCTCCGGCGGCAATCGAGCGGGAGCGCCGCGCTATGGATGTACATCGTATCGCTCCCACAGCGAGCCGGCGAGTCCTGGGATCCATGAATGACTTCGCGTATTCGGAATGGAATCCCCGGATCGGCTGACGCGGCAACTCTTCGAGCGTGCCACCTGAGGTACGTTGCACCTGCCGGCGCTGCATGCAGCAGGGTTCTCCTAATCCCCGGTGTACCTGCATCTTCCTTCCCGACGCCCGTTGGTTCGACCGCCGCAGGTGAACGAGCGTTGCGTCGCAACGGATCACACTGTCCATCAAAGGAATGGGACGCCTCACAGGGAAGGTCGCACTGATCACAGGCGCCGCGCAGGGGATCGGGGCCGCCATCGCCCGCGCATTCGTCGCGGAGGGCGCCACCGTCCTGCTGACTGACGTCCGCGATGCGCAGGGCGCCTCACTGGCTCACACGCTTGGCGCCGCCGCGCACTACGCGCGCCTGGACGTCCGCGAGCACGACGACTGGGGCCGCGCCATGCGGGACACGCTCGACCAGTTCGGGCGGCTGGACGTGGTCGTGAACAACGCGGGCATCACGGGCTTCGAGGGCGGCCCGGCAGCGCACGACCCCGAGCACGTCACCCTGGAGACGTGGCGCGCCGTCTTCGCGACGAACCTCGACGGCGTGTTCCTCGGGTGCCAGCAGGCGATCCGGGCCATGCGCCGCAACACCGGCCCCGCGGCGGGCGTCGGCAGTATCGTGAATATCTCCTCGCGCTCGGGACTCGTCGGCATCCCGCTTGCCGCAGCCTATGCGGCGAGCAAGGCTGCCGTGCGCAACCACACCAAGTCGGTCGCGCTCTACTGCGCGCAACAGGGACTCCGCATCCGGTGCAACTCGGTCCACCCGGCCGCCATCATGACGCCGATGTGGGACGCGATGCTCGGGGAGGGGCCAGGGCGTGCCGAGCGTGAGGCGGCGTTGGTGCGCGACACGCCGCTCAAACGCTTTGGCACGCCCGCGGAGGTCGCGCACCTCGTTGTGTACCTCGCGTCCGACGAGTCGGCGTACACGACGGGCGCGGAGTTCGTGCTCGATGGCGGCCTGCTCGCGGGCAGCGCGGCGGTGCCCGGCGTATCCGACGGCTGAGCGTCGTGTGAGGAACGACAGATTGGAGGAGGCATTCGGCTCGGACTACGCCGCGTGCGAGGCGCGGGTGAGGCGGGGTTGTCGGTGCTCCGCCATTTCTCGCTTGGCCGCGTCGCCTCACCAGCCGCAACCTGTCAGGTAGCCATGAGGCACTCTTCACGAATGCTGTGCTCGCATGATTAGCGCGCCGCTTGCCCTACGGATGATGGTGGCAGGCAGCCTCGGGATGTCCGCCTGCGCACGCGTAGCGCCCGAGGCTCCATCGGCCGCCGGGCTCCTGCTGCCCCGGTCAGCACAAGTGTGCGCCATGACAGGCGTGGACGCAGATCATGATGGGCTGGACGACCGCTGTGAGCTGGCGCTGGCACAGGGGTTCGCGCCGGAGCTGCTCCTGGATCCCCGGGATTGCCTCTGGAACGCCGCGCTCGGACCGCCGCGCCTCGGCGGCGGCTACCTCTTCGCCGCCCGGCGGACGCACGCAGGTATCCGGATCGCCTATCTACCCGCCTACTATCGCGACTGCGGCTGGTCTGGCACCGTCTGCAGACTCCGCGGTGGCAACTGCGGCGCTCATGCCGGCGATTCCGAACTGATCGTCGTCGACGTTGAGCCCACCGGAGAGGCGGGGCGCTGGCGCACGACGGGTGTGTTCCTCTCCGCGCACTGCTTCGGGCGTTCCAGCGGTCGGTGCCGATGGTATCGGGAGACGGATCTGCGCGCGTTGGCCTGGGTGGACGACGTGCCGAATGGCGCACCGCGCGTCTGGGTGGCCCGTGGCAAGCATGCAAATTATCCGACGCAGCAGAGTTGTGACCGCGGGCACTGGTTCTATGACAGCTGCGATCAGAATTACACGGCGGTGCGCTTCCCCGTAATCCACGCAGCACAGAACATCGGCAGTCGGCTCACGCCGATGCCGGCCGGTGACGGGTGCATCGGGAGCGAGACGTTGCCGCTCGGCGCTGTCGGCACCAGCACCGGCGCGCGAGAGTGTCCGTGGGATTCGTCGAGGCCGTTCCGGGGCTGGCAGGACGTGCGAGACGGGACTCCTCCTTCGGCATACGCGCGCTATCTGGAGCTCATCGGCGAGTTCTGAGCGTGCGGGCCTGTACCTCGCCATCGGCTACGCAGCTGAACCCGCGCGTACGTCCGTCGGCGACTCAATTCAAGGAATCCAGTTGCGCCATCCAGTGACGTTACGTAGTGCGGTATCCATTCTACTGCCCGTCCTCGGCTGCGTTCCCGCGGTTGCACACGCGCCACGCGTCGTTCCAGGCTTGAGCGTCGGTGGCTCCGCCTCGGCGACGGGGGGACCGAAGTACGGCAATGGCGACGACGGACCGCACCGGTTCCTCTTCGGGCCGGTGGGACTCAACGCGGGTTATGGGTGGACCTCCGCGAGCGAAGATGGGCCGGGCATCCGAGTCGGAGTTCATGTGCCCGTGCCGTTCGTCGTGCTCGCGCAGCCTGATCTCTACATCCAGGCACCGCGAAGGATTGTTGGCGGCCTGGATGCCGGTGTTGGGGTAAGCCTCATCGCGGCAGAGATGGGACGCGTCGCCATGCCCTACGTGCAAGTGGGCTCCATCGGGAACGGCGGGTCTGGCTGGTACACGACGCAGGGCTTCTACAGGAATACGCGCAATGTCTCGCAAGCGGGCCGTCCCGTGCTCCGATCCAGTGCCTGGGTGCCAAGCGTCGCGTACGCCGCTGGCGGTCGGCGGCACACGACGCATTTCTTCGCCACCGGGGTGCCAGGGGAGCAGTTGTCGCGCTGCGACGCATTCTCGAACCAGGTCTGTGAGCGGGAGGATCGCTGGGCGGCGATCGTCGGGGTCACTGTGGAGTGGCACCGGGTCCGTTCGCAGCGCTAGAGTCAAACGTTCGGCGGCCATCACCAATGTCAAGCACGCTCATCATCGGAGCCGGACCGACTGGCCTCGCCGCCGCACTCTTCCTCGCTGAGCGCGGTGTCTCGCCGCGCATAGTGGAGCAGGCCGCCGAGCCGTCGCCGTACTCGAAGGCGTTCGGAGTGAACCCCCGCACGCTCTCGTTGCTCGAAGGCACCGGTGTCACCGAGCGGCTTCTCTCCCAGGGGCGGCGCATGACTGCGCTCAACGTGTGGCGGCGCGGGCGGAACTGCTTTCGGCTCGATCTCGCGCCCGTGGACCACCGGTATCCCTTCATGCTCATCCACTCGCAAGCCGAGAGCGAGGCCGCGCTCGCCGACGCGCTTGCCGAGCGCGGCATCGGTGTAGAGCGTGGCGTGGCGTTCGAGGGCATCGAGCACGGGCCGGCCGGATTGTGCGTCGAGCTCCGCCACCGCGGCGGACGTGCGGAGGAGACCACGGCCGCCGTACTCCTCGCGGCGGACGGCGCAGGCAGCTCCGTGCGAAAGGCGCTGGGCGTGGACTTCCCCGGCTCTGCGTTTGAGGAGCCGTGGAGGCTCTACGATCTCGTGCTCGACATCCCGCTCGCGCCCGACGAGGCCCACGCCTTCCTGCTGGATGGGGGTGCCGCCTTCGCCGTTCGCGTGCGCGGCGATGTGTGGCGGCTCCTCGGGAACGTCCCCGATCTTCCTGAGCGACTCCCCGAGACGACGGCAGGGCGAGTCACGTGGGAATCGGACTTCGGGATCAGCCACCGCCTGGCGGAGCGCCTGCAAGTGGGTGCCGTGTGCCTCGCCGGAGACGCCGCGCACATCCATTCCGGCCTGGGCGCACGAGGAATGAACCTTGGTATAGAGGACGCATATGTGTTTGCCGTTCTCGCTTCGGATGGCCGAATAGGGGAGTACGACGCGCTCCGACGGCCGGTCGTGGCGAAGGTCATGCGACAGGTAGAGCGACTGACGGCGGTACCGCGAGGGCGCTCTTTCATCGCGCACCTGGTACGTACGCTGCTGCCGGTTCTCTCACCGATCATGCCGGCCTTCGCGGGCTCGGCACGAACATTCATCCTCGGACTCGACCATGATGTGGCGTTGTCGCGGGGCACCCCATGAGCGCCATGCTTCGGCGATGGGTGCGTCTGTGCCGCCGCCTACCCCTCCGCCTCGGCTCCCTGCCCCGCCGGCAGCGTGAGCGTGAACACCGCTCCCTCTCCGAGCGTGCTCTCGAGGGTCAGCGTGCCGTGCATCCCAAGCGCGAGATCGCGGCTGATCGCCAGGCCGAGTCCGATCCCGTCGTTCGTCGACGTGTGCCCCTTGCCGACCTGCACGAAGGGGTCGAAGACGGCCTCCAGCTGGTCGGCCGCGATCCCGATGCCGGTATCGGTCACGCAGATCACGACGTTGTCGTCCACCTGCCCGCACGTCACCGTGATCTCGCCGCCGGAAGCCGTGAACTTCATCGCATTCGTCAACAGGTTCACCAGGATCTGACGCAGCTTCTCCGGATCGGCCCGCACGACCAGTCGCGCCTTCGCATCGGCGCTGCCAGCCAGCGCCGGTTCCATGCTGTACCGCAGCCCCCTGCTCCGCATCTGAGGGGCCACGACCGCGTCCATGGCGACCAGCACCTCGTCCAGCGGCACGTCCGCGAGCGTGAACTGCAGGCGGCCTGACTCGATCGTCGCGAAGTTGAGCACCGAGTTGATGAGTCCGAGGAGGTGGCGTCCGCTGATGTCCACGCGCGTCAGGAAATCGAGCTGCGTCCCGGTGACCGGGCCGGCGATGCCGAGCGACATCAGCTCGGCGTAGCCGAGGATGGCGTTGAGGGGCGTGCGCAACTCGTGACTCATGCTGGCGAGAAACTGACCCTTGGCGGCGTTCGCCGCTTCCGCCGCCAGCTGGGCATCGGTTGCCTCTCGTGCGGCCGTTTCGGCTTGCACGCGCGCAACCGCTGCAGCTTCGAACAGGCGCGCGCTGTCTAGTGCCGCCGCGCATCGCGCCGCAAGGTCCTCGGCCAGCGCGATCTCCTCGGGCTCGTACGGCGAATCGGCTCTCCGACCCCCGAAGGTGATGGCACCGCGGATTGCGCCACGCACGATGATCGGGACCACGAGCAGGATCCCCGCGCCGAGTGCGTGCAGGATGTGGCGGGTCTCGTCGTCGAGCGTGACGACATCCAGGGAGCCCGCGATCGGCGTCGGAGACTCCGCGGATGCGTCGTAGATCACGACTGACCGCAAGGTGTCCCTCACCACCGGCACGCCGATCGGATCGCTAGGCTTGGGCAGCCATCGCCCGTCGAGCGCTCCTACCAGCAGCTGCTTCGCCGGATCGGGATGCACGATCGGCAGCCGTCGCGGCGTACCGTCGAGCTCGAGGACGTCCACGATGCACCACGCCCCGGGGTTGGGGAGCGCCAGGTGCGCCACCGCGGTGTACGTCGCCTCCTGGTCGAGTGATGCACTCAGCCGGACGCTGGCGGCGGCGGAAAACGCCGCGCGCGCGCGCGCGGCATCCGCACTCTCGGCGAGCGCCTGCTCGCGCAGGGCGCTCAACAGCAGCCGTTCCGAGATCGCGGCGTGACGGCCGAGCGGCTGCGCGGCACTCGGCCATCGCAGGATCTCGAGCACACGCTGCTCGGCCTCGACCGTCCCGATCGCGACCGGCCACACCGAGCAGTACCACCGCGGTGCCGACGCCGACCCGGCGCCCGGCTCGTTCGCGATGGCGGCGCGCGCCGGGCTGCCGGTCACGCGCACGCGCTCGAGGAGCGCCAGCACCTTCACCCCGGCTGCGGTCGCCCGGAGCACGTCCGCAACCGGGCGCCCGGTGAGGGCTGCGGCGCCCAATGGATCGCGGGGGACGCCAGGGTGGTCACCAGAGGTACCAGGATTGGCGAGCGAGGCGAACCCGCCGTTCGCGTGCACGATCGTGTGCGCAGGACCATGGACGATGGCGTACGCCACCGCGGCGCGTTCGTCCTGCGACCTTGCGTCGTCCGCGTACTGCTGGCTGAACTCCCCTGGGCGCGGCATCACGTCCGACATCGCACGGACCTCACCGGCGTCGCTGTCGAACGACCGCTCGGTAGTGCGCATCGCCGCCGCCCGAGTCGACAGCGGCGATGTAGTCCAGCGTCACCAGTCGCGCGAGCACGTGCGTCAGCTCGGCGTGCGGGAGGAGCGTCCGCGCCTCGAGGTCGGTGGCGGTCATCGGCGCCCCCGCGCGGATGAGCGCATTCAGCACGCCGGATTCGCGGTCGGTCAGACCATCGTGACCCAGCTCCGGGATGCGTGCCTGACGCTCCGGCTGCCCGCTCAGGATTCCGATATAGTCCCCGAGCGTCTCCCCCATCACCGCGCCCGTGGGTGTGAGGTCGTAGAGCCGTAACGCCTTGCTGTGCTGGCTGCCGCGCATCTTCACGACCGCGAGCACCTTGCGCATGTAGCCCTCGATCTCGACGTAGCGCTGCATGATGATGGCGTCGGTGATGAAGGACACCCTCTCGCCGGTGAACGTCATGTTCGGGTAGTCCTCGATGACCTCCACCGTCATGAACACCGTGACGCCGATCGCCGTCAGCGCGCCGACGAGGCGATACAGCGACTCCTGGAAGTCCTCGCGGAAGGTCGGCGCCAGCGCGATCTGGAATCCCGAGAGCGAATCGATCACGACGCGCGTTGCCTCGATCTCCTGCACGTGCTCGGTGATCGCGGCCAGCGTCTCGTCCACGGACAGGTCGAGGGGACGGAGATATACGATGCGCAGCAGTCCCTGCTCGATCATCCCCTCGAGGTCCATGCCGAACTTGCGGGCCCGCGCCTGGTATTCCTCCGGGTACTCCTCGAACACGGCGATCACGCTCGGCTCGCCCTTCCGGAGGCCATTGATGACGAACTGCATGGCGAAGGTGGTCTTGCCCGTACCGGCGGGGCCCGCGAGCATCACGGCATCGCCGGCGGGGATGCCGCCGCCCATCATCTCGTCGAGCCCGGGCACGCCCGTGGGCAGCCGCAGTTTGCCTCGCTCCCTCGCGCCTCGGCGCTGCGTCTGCTGTTCGGGAATGCGCGGAAAGACCTGGATGCCGCTGTCGCTCATGCGGAACGTGTGCAGCCCCGGCATCTGAGCCTGACCGCGGACCTTCACGACCTGCAGCTTCCGCACGACGGAGTTGCGATCCACCGCCTGCGTAAGCAGCAGCACCCCGTCGGCGACCGTAAACACGGGGTGGCGCTGCTCGCTCTCGGTGTACTCGCCAAGGAGGAACGAGGTGACGTCCCATGTCGTGAGGTGCAGCGAGAGCCGTTGCACGAACCGGTCGAGCCCCATCGCCCCCGCCGGCGCCTGCACGCCGGCATTCATCCCGATGGTGCGGAAGGAGTCCACGATGACGATGCCGGGACGCAGTCGCTCGACATCGGCGACGATGCGATCGAGCACGACGGTGAGGTCGGGGTCGAGCGCCTCCTCGCTGAGATTGAGGAAGTGCACCGCCGAGCCGACGCGGGCGGCGTCAAAGAAGCCGAACCCGCGCTGGTAGCGCACCATCTTGAGCGTCGGCTCGCCGAGCACGGTGAAGTAGAGCGCAGGG
>JACDHQ010000013.1:0-3410 GCA_013820975.1 Gemmatimonadaceae bacterium | reverse complement strand
CTCCGGAGTCGCGTTGGCGAAGATGATCTGCTGGGCGAGCGTCGTCTTGCCGGAACCGGGCGCGCCGGCGATGAGGTTGAACGAGAACTCCGGCAACCCCCCGCCGAGCACGGCATCGAGGCCCGGCACGCCGGTGTGCAGCCTGCGGAACGCCGGTGGCTCGGGACTGGGTCGGGTCGGGGTCACGGGACGTCTCCTCTGGCGGTGGTCGTGGTCGATGGATCAGACTCCTCCTGCACCGCTGCAGGGGTTGGAACCCCCGCGGCATCCTGATCCACCAGCTGCGTTGCGATCTCCTCTCCCACGAGCCGGCCGAGCAGTTCCGCGATGGCGGCCACGAGAGCGACGACCGCGTCGTCGATGTCCCCGGGCGGGTGGGTCTCCGCGGCGGCCGCGAATCCGGTCAGGCAGTCGGCCGATTTGGCGTGATGCCGTACCTGCTCGAGCAGCCGGTGCTGTGGCCTGGTCCCGGCAAGCGCGCGGGTGAGGAGTGCGTGACAGCCGTCCGACCCCACCCATCGGGTCAGGTTGTGACACAGATGGCCGAGCAGCTGCTCGCCCGCACGGGCGGCGTCCTGTGCGCCAGTGCGCCCTACTCCGGCGCGCGCGACCAGCCGGCGGGCGAGCACGGTGGCAAAGGAACCATCGAGAGGTGCGGAATCGCTCACGTGCACGCTCCGCGGGCGATCACCGCGGCATCTCGATTCGGTTCCCACGCGACTCGCGCGAGGTTCGGAGAGGCAAGCGATTTCACCCTTGGAAGTACGGCCGCGCTCAGCGCCGACGCAAGGGGGCGGGGAGAGATGCTCCTCGACACTACCGCGCGCCAGCGAGGCGACATTGCTCGCGGTCGCGAGGCGAAGCCACCGGTACACGCTGCAGGGAGCGGGCCAGCCAGATTCGGGGTTCCTGCGACTAGCTGGCGGCTGGCGGCTGGCGGCTGGCGGCTGGCGGATGGCGCTGGCCAGGCTGGCGGACCTTGCGGGGGCCGGCGCGTCGCGTTCGAATTGAGTGGCCCGGGGGCGATGGAGCAATCATCGACAGCCGCACGTCACCCCGCACGAGGACGATATCGATGAAGATCGCCGTATAAACACTTGTGCAGGCGAGCCTGCACAGCAGCCACGAGAACTCATGAAGTCAGCGGAACTCAACGAGCTGCTTGCGACGTTGGAAGCTCGCTTCGAGCAGAACATGAGTCGCCACCGGAAGGTCAAGTGGGCGGCGGTGGAGGCGCGGCTGGAGCGCAGTCCCGCGGCACTGAAGGCAGTGCGTGCCATGGAGGACACAGGCGGGGAACCCGACGTGATCGGTGACGACACGTCGGGCCAGGTCACGTTCTGTGACTGCGCTGCCGAGAGCCCCGCTGGGCGCAGGAGCCTGTGTTACGACGGCAAGGCCCTGAAGGAGCGCAAGGAAAACAAGCCGAAGGGAAGCGCCATGGAGCTGGCCGCGAAGATAGGCGTCGAGCTGTTGACCGAGCAGGAGTATCGCGAGCTGCAGCAGCTCGGCGATTTCGACATGAAGACGTCGAGCTGGATCCTGACCCCCGCGGACGTTCGATCATTGGGCGGCGCACTGTTCTGCGACCGGCGATACGGCACGGTGTTCGTGTATCACAACGGCGCGCAGTCGTACTATGCGGGGAGGGGTTTTCGCGGGCGGGTGCGGGTGTGAGCCTGCCGGGCGGGGGAGATGTCGCGGCAGATCACCGGCACCGCGCCGTCGACGGACGCGGCTGGAATACTTCGCCGACGCCCCCGTCGAAAGCTTCGACGTCCTCGAGCTCACTGATGGACGGGTGTTCGAGCGGTACACGCGCGCACAGACCATCGGCGGCCGCGTCGTCGGGCGGGTCTGGAGCTACCGGGACGTCACTGAGCGTGCGCGCACGGAGGCAGCGCTGCGCGAGGCAAAAACGCACGCCGAGGCGGCGAACCGCGCAAAGAGCACCTTCCTCGCGATGATGAGTCACGAGTTGCGCACTCCGCTCATCTTCGAGCCTTTTGTCCAGGTACGCTCCGACCTGGCACGGCCCACGGAGGGCACCGGTCTGGGGCTTGCGATCAGCCGGGTGCTCGCCCGCGGCATGAATGGAGACGTGACGGTGCAGAGCGAGGCGGGAGCGGGGAGCACCTTCACGCTCACCCTGCCTGCTGCGTGAGGGTCTTGCCGGGCAGACCGTGATGCGCTGCGATCGGGGAGTTCTCTTGCCGAAAGTCGGCGCGGAACGCATGGTAGGTCAGGCAGCCTGTGAAGCCGGGGGATGCAGCCGTGAACACTACCTGACGGAGGGTGGCAATGGTGATCGTTCATTCGCGCGAGGGAGCGCTCGGCGCCGCATGGTACTCGCTGCTCTATCCGGGCCTCGGTCAGGCGAGGCAGGGACGCCGGTGGGCCGCGGCCTGGTACGCGGCCGACTGCACCGCACTGGTGATCGGTGGCCTGGTCTATCCTGCCGATCAGTGGATGTGGTGGACGGCGGCCGTCCTGTTCGGACTGCATTCCATCTTCGATGCGTACCGGCACGATCGTGACGCGCGTGCAGCCTGACGAGGGTCCGTGTTGACGCGCGGGCAACCCTGATCCTCGTCGAAGGGCATGAGTTCACGTTTCCGCTTGACCCCTCATGAGCGCCGAATGAGCAACGCAAGGACGTGGGGCAGCGAGGTTCGATGACGGCGCCTGATCGGCCGCGCGAGGCCTGGCTGCGCGGATCGGTGCCAGGGGTTTCGGCCCTGCTCCAGCCGGTCGCTCATGCGCTCATCCAGGCGCTGGAGGACACTGAGCGTCTGGCTGGCGACCTCCCGGCTGCAGATCTGTGGGCGAGGATCGGCGGCGCTGCGCCGATCGGATTTCACCTGCGCCACATGACCGGCAGTCTCGACCGCCTCTTCACCTACGCGCGGGGAGAATCATTGACCGACGCGCAGCGACAGGTGCTCGCGACCGAGAAGGCGCATGCGGATGACGTCGGCGCCGCGGAACTTCTCGCGACGCTGCGATCGGCAGTGAATCATGCGCTCGCGCAACTCTGCGCGACTGACACCGCGACACTCACCGACCATCGTGCCGTCGGGCGTGCAGGCGCTCCCTCGACCGTGATCGGTCTCCTCGTCCACGCCGGCGAGCATACGGCGCGTCATGCCGGCCAGGTAAGCTCGACGGTGCGGATCCTCATGGGGCTGCGCGCCAGCACGACAGGCTGACGGGTGCCCCGCGGGAACGACCACGAGTCCTGCATCGTGGGCAGGGCTGGCGTTCTGAAATCGGTGCAAGCGATCAAGGCGTCCGGCGGCTGGTCGCGAACGCAGCCGGCGGCGTACCAGGTAACGATGACGGTATCATGTTTCTGTGACGTGGCTGCGGGCCCCGTCGTAGTCGTGGTGCGGAACGGCGTCGCCGAGAGC
>JACDHQ010000319.1 GCA_013820975.1 Gemmatimonadaceae bacterium | reverse complement strand
GCGCCGCGCTCATCGACGACGCGGCCGCGAAGCGCCGCTGCTGCGCCGGCGGGCGACACGTCCGCCGGCGCCGGCAGCACCGAACCCATGGTGATCGCCAGGAGGACGCCGAATGGAGCGAGCATGGGTACCTCATTGCAGAGCTGCTGCGGGTCCGAAGTCGTCCCCGATCCCTGACTCCCGACCCCTAACTGTTCTTCGCTGCCTTCACCGCCGCCGTCAACGCCGGCACCACCTCGAACACATCCCCCACGATCCCGTAGTCCGCAATCTTGAAGATCGGCGCTTCCTTGTCCTTGTTGATCGCCACGATCGCCTTGGACGTCCGCATGCCGGCAATGTGCTGGATCGCGCCGGAGATGCCCACCGCCACGTACAGCTGCGGCGACACCGTGCGGCCGGTCTGGCCAATCTGGTCGGAGTGCGGCCGCCATCCCTCGTCGGTCACCGCGCGCGTTGCACCGACGGCCGCGTTGCCGAAGGCATCGGCGAGATCCTCGACGAGCTTGAAGTTCGCCGCTTCCTTGAGCCCACGCCCACCCGAAATGATGATCGGCGCCTCGGCGAGGTCGGGACGGCCCTTCGCGCCCTGCGTGGTCTCCTTCACCACCACGCGCGACGCCGACGGATCGGCAGCCGGCGCCATGGACTCGGCGCGCGCTTCCTTCGCGTTCTCCGAGGCCGTCACGGCACCCGGGCGGTAGGTGAGGACCGTCGGTGATCCGGTCACCTCGAGCGTCATGATCACCTTGCCCCAGTAGCCCGGGTGGCGCACGGTGAGCGCATCGCCGTTCACCTTTGCGTCGATCACGTCGGATGCGAACGCTGCACCGAGCTTCGCCGCGACGCGCGGCGCGATGTCGCGCCCGGTCTGCGACGCCACCCCGACGACGTACCGATGCCCGCCCGACTTCGCGCGCTCGGCGATCGTCGCGCTCATCGACTCGGGATCGTTGTTCGCGTAGCGCTCGTGCTCCACGGCGATGACCACATCGGCGCCGAACTTCCCGAGCTGTGCCGCCTTCGCCGCCACGCCAGCCGGCCCGAACACGATCGCGTGCACCTCGCCGCCGCCCGAGGCATCGGCCAGCTGCCGCGCCGCCGTCACCGCCTCGAACGCTGTCTTCCGCAGCTCGCCCGCGCGAGCCTCTGCGTACGCAAGAATGTTTGCCATGGTCAGAGCACCTTTGCTTCGTCCTGGAGGAGCCGGACGAGCTCCGGCACCGCAGCCGCGCCTTCGCCGATGATGCGGCCGGGAGGACGATCCGCCGGCAGCTCCATCTTCGCGATCTTCACCCGCACGTCGCCGAGCTGCGCCGGCTTCGATTCGAGCGGCTTCTTCTTGGCCGCCATGATCCCCTTGAGCGACGGATAGCGCGGCCGCGCGATCCCTTCATCGATCGACACCACCGCCGGCAGCGGAAACTCCACCGTCTCGGCGGCACCCTCGAGGTCGCGCCGCGCGGTCCCGCGGCCGTCGGCGAGGTCGAGCTTCGACACCGAGTTCACACAGGGGAGGCCGAGCAGCTCGGCCGTCATCGCGCCGACCGCGCCGGCCGCCGTGTCCGCGGCCACCTTGCCGAAGAGCACGAGGTCGTAGCCTCCACCCTGCAACTCGTCGGCGAGCGCACGCGCAACGGCCATCGAGTCGAAAACGGGGCCATCAGTCTTCAACAGCACCCCGCTCGCCGCGCCCATGCTCAGCGCCTTGCGCAGCGTCTCCTGCGAGGCATCGGTGCCGACGGAGATGACGACGACTTCACCGCCGCCCTTCTCGGTGACCTGCAGCGCGTACTCCACCGCGTAGGAGTCGAAGTCGCTGATGTCGAACTTGACCCCGGCTTCGTCGATGCCGGTGCCGCTCGCGGCAATCCTGAAGCGCGTCTCCGAATCGGGCGCGCGCTTGATGCAGACGGCGATTTTCACTTGAATGGTCTCAGAGAAAAAGAGTCTTGGACTGAGATGCGAAATGCGAGATGCGAGGCCCTGCAACTACGGACGCAGTGCGCTCGCATCTCGCATCTCGCATCTCGCATCTCGCATCTCGCATCCTTCACTTGAACGCGCTGATCCCCGTCACCGCCTGCCCGAGAATGAGCGCATGCACATCATCCGTGCCCTCGTACGTGTACACGCTCTCGAGGTTGGCCATGTGGCGCAGCGCCGAGTACTCGGCGAGGATGCCGTTGGCGCCGAGGATGCGGCGGCACTCGCGGGCCACGTCGGTCGCCATGTTCACGTTGTTGCGCTTGGCCAGCGACACCTGCTGCGGCGTGTAACTCCCCGCATCCTTGAGGCGTCCCAGGTGCAGCGACACGAGCTGGGCCTTCACGATCTCGGTGAGCATGTCGGCGAACTTGAGCTGCTGCAGCTGGAATCCCGCGATCGGCTTGTCGAACATGATGCGATTCTGCGCGTACGCGAGGGCTTCCTCGAAGCAGGCCATCGCGGCGCCGATGGCGCCCCACGAGATGCCGTAGCGTGCCTGCGTGAGGCACATCAGCGGTGACTTGAGCGTGCCGGACTTCGGCAGGATCGCGTCGGCCGGCAGCTCGACGTCGTCGAAGGAGAGCTCGCTCGTGTCGCTCGCGCGGAGGGAGAGCTTTCCCTTCTGGTCCTTCGCCTTGAAGCCCTTCGCCCCCTTGGGCACGAGGAACCCGCGGATCGACTTGTCGGAGGGATCGCCGTTGGTCTTCGCCCAGACGACCGCAACGTCGGCGGTGGAGCCATTGGTGATCCACATCTTGCTGCCGTTCAGGCGCCAGGTGCCGTCCCCCTGCTCCTTCGCCATCGTGATCATCCCCGATGGATTGGAGCCGAAGTCCGGTTCGGTGAGCCCGAAGCATCCGATCGCCTCGCCCCTGGCCATGCGCGGGAGCCAGTGCTGCTTCTGCTCCTCGGTGCCGAAGGCATAGATGGGGTACATCACGAGGGAGGACTGCACCGAGGCGAACGACCGGATGCCGGAGTCGCCGCGCTCGAGCTCCTGGTTGATCAGGCCGTAGGCGACGTTGTTGAGCCCCGCGCAGCCGTACTCCTCGGGGAGGTTGGCGCCGAAGACGCCAAGCTCGGCCATCCCGGGAAGGATCTCGCGCGGAAAGCGCCCCTCGATGTAGGCGCTGCCGATGACCGGCAGGACCTGCTCGTCGACGAACTGGCGAACGCTGTCGCGGACGGCGCGCTCGTCCTCGGAGAGCTGGGAATCGATGTCGTAGAAGTCTTGCATGCGCCAAAGATAATGGGCGCTAGCCCTGCCGCGCCGCCCGCCTGTTGACCGTCGAGAACCCCAGCCCGCGCCCGGGCTTCGCCGAGAGCGCGCGCCGCGCCAGCGGTGCCACGCCGACGTGCCGCGCCTTGGCCCGGAACGTCGCCCCGTGGTCGATCGTGTGCCCCGCCTCGTCCTGCCACTGGTGCACCATCTCGTGCAGCAGCGTGTGCAGCGTCTCCTCCCACCCGTGCTTGCGCAGGTGGGCGAGGCTGATGGCGATTTCCGCCGGCTCGCCTGGCGCCGCGGCCGTGTAGTGGCCAAGGCGGCTCTTCATCCGGCGGCTGACGCGGATGTCGATCGCGCGGAGGCGGCCGTTGAAGTGCCGCATGTTGTAGCGGCGGTGCCAGACGGTGAGCTCGTCGACGATGTGCTCGTCGTCGGCGTGCGTGCCCTCTCGGCGCACCGGGGTCCGCGGCGTGCGAACGGGGAAACCCACGATGAGCTGTTGCGCGGCACGGCGGTCGGCGCGGGTGCGTCCCTCGACGAAGGTGACGATCGCCTCGAGCACCCGGGTGGGAGCGTTGAGGTAGCCCTCGTGAACGCGCAGCTCGCCGCCGCCGAAGCTCACCATGACGTTGCGGTTTCGCGTCAGGCGGCAGCGGCGGATCGTCCGCAGGCCGAGGCCGCAGAGGACGTTGAACAGCTCCTCCGCGTCCCGGGGGCGCGGGGCGAAGTCGAGGTCGAGCTGCGCCGGGTCCCGGCGGTGGG
>JACDHQ010000318.1:3662-3998 GCA_013820975.1 Gemmatimonadaceae bacterium | reverse complement strand
CCACGATGGTCCCCGAGCCCGATGCGGCCGCCCGCACGTGGCGCTCGGTGCGGCTGGTCGCCACGAGCTTCGCGCTCTTCCTGGTGCTTGGCATCGGCATCCTCGTCTTCTCGCAGCCGACCCTCGACCTGGTGGTGCGCTCGCTCGAGGACCGGTTTGCCAGCGCATTCTGGACGGGGCTGCTCGCGCAGTTCGCCATCCTGCCGCTGCTGCTCCTCATCCTCACGGCGCTGACGCTGTCGGTCGTCGGCATCCTGCTCATTCCCTTCGCCATCGTGGCATACGTCATCGCGGTGGCGGGACTGCTTGCGCTCGGGTTCCTGGCAGCGGTCCGGC
>JACDHQ010000318.1:0-3652 GCA_013820975.1 Gemmatimonadaceae bacterium | reverse complement strand
CCTTCGCGCGCTCGTGGCGGGCCTCCTCATGTACTTCGGCGTCTGGATGGTGGCGGCGGGGTTGAGCTGGCATCCGCTCGCCGGAACGGCATCGCGCGCCGTCGCGCTGTCGCTCACCTGGGTCGCCATCACCGTCGGCCTGGGTGCGATCATCGCCGCCGCACTGGCTGCGCGGCGCGCGCGCGCAGAGTCGCACCTGCCGCGCGCGCACGCGGATGCCCTTGCGTGGCAGACACCGACTCCGATCACCGGCGTCGTAGCCGCCGCTCGACCGTCGGTTTCACTGCGGCGGGAGGCGTGATGTCGCTCCGCCTGCAGGCCACCCTGTTCCTGCTCATTGCCGCCGCGCCGCTCGGCGCGCAGCAGTGGCGGACGGTGGATGTCTCCCGCCAGCTGCGCGACTCGAGCGCACACGAGGTACGGATTCGGTACGGTGCCGGTTCGCTGACCGTGCGGCCGGCGGACGAGCCGGTGCTGTTCGCGATGCAGCTGCGCTACGATGAGGACGCGGTGACGCCGGTGCACCGCTACGATGCGGCGTCGCGCACGGTGACGCTCGGGCTGGGCGACGGATCGGTGCGGCTCGGGCGGAGCCTCGGCAAGGATTCGCACGGGGAGCTGCGCGTGGCGCTCACCCCGGCGGCGCCGCTCAGCCTGGACATCGAGCTCGGTGCTGCCGAGGCGCGCCTCGACCTCGGCGGCCTGTCGCTGCGCGAGCTCCGGATCGAGACGGGGGCGAGCGATTCGCGCGTGACCTTCGATCGTCCCAATCTCGTCCCGATGCAGCGGCTGGCCGTGAGCTCGGGCGCCGCGAGCCTTCAGCTCACGGGCGTGTCGAACGCGAAGGCGCGGTTGCTGCACGTGAAGAGCGGCGTCGGCAACGTGGACGTGCGCTTCGACGGCCCCCTCACCAGCAGCATGGCGATCGAGGCGGAGATGGCCCTGGGCCGCGTTGCAGTGACGGTTCCGCGCGATGCCGGGGTGCGGGTGGAGCTGAGCCGCTTCCTGGCCGGCTTCGACCACTTCGGCCTCGAGAAGCGCGGCGACGCCTGGTACAGCCCCAACTGGGACGAGGCGACGCACCGGATCGACATGAAGGTGCGGACGGTGTTTGGCAGCGTCACGATCCGGCGAGGGGAGCGGTAGCGGCGGTCGGGGGGTTTGGGTGGGGGTTGGGGTTACGGAGTTCCCTACCCCCGACTCCCGACTCCCGACCGGGGTATGTGCTTTGCTACTCGCCCCGGCATGATCATCAAGGGATATGACGTCTGGGCGCTCCTGAAGGGGACGGGCCGCGAGATCCTGGACGACAACGTCCCCTCGCTGGCGGCCCAGACCGCGTACTACTTCTTCTTCTCGCTCTTTCCCCTCCTGCTCTTCCTGACGCCCCTCATCGCCGTCGTCGCCGACGCGGATTCGGTGATGGGGTGGGTCAACACGCAGCTCGCCGCGATGGTCGGGGCAGAAGCATTCATCCCCCTCCGCGCAGCGATCGAGAGCGTGGTGTTCGACGAGAACGCGCCCGGCCTCATCTCGATGGGCGCGCTCCTCGCCGCCTGGTCGGGGTCCCTCATCTTCGGCGCGCTCATGACAGCGCTCAACACCGCGTACGACGTGGAGGAGGAGCGCCCATTCGTCCGCAAGCAGCTCGTGCGACTGGCGATGTTCCTCGTCGCCGCCGTCATCGTGGTGCTCGCCACGATCGTGCTCCTCGGCGGCGAGGACATCGCCCGCTTCGTGGGCTCGCTGCTCGGGCTGCAGGACACTGGGATCCGCATGTGGAACCTCATCCAGTTCCCGCTCGCATTCGCCTTCCTCGTGGCGCTGGCGTTCATGGTGTTCTACTTCCTGCCGAACGTGAAGCAGAGCTGGCGCGCGGTGCTCGTGGCGGCGGTCGTCACCACCGTGCTGTGGATCCTCGCGACGCTGCTCTTCCGGCTCTACGTGCAGAACTTCGCGAACTTCAACCGCACGTACGGCGCGATCGGTGGCATCATTGCGCTGCTGACGTGGATGTACCTGTCGATGTTCGTGGTGCTCTGCGGGGGTGAGCTCGCCTCGGAGCTCCAGCATGGGACCGGCGCCACCAGGCCGGTCCAGGGCGTGATCTACCACGGCCGCGTCGTGTCGATGGCCGGACCCGACACGTCGTCGATCAACCGGAGTCATCGCATCAACCCACCGAAGCACGAATCACCGAAGGGCGTCGGAAAGCGCGAGTAAGGGATCACACCACCTGGTGCTTCCAGCGCCCGCGCTTCCAGAGGACGACCATCGCCAGGGCCCGCGCGATCGCGGTCGCGGTGAGCACCCACCAGATCCCGGCGATCCCGTAGCGCGGTGCCGCCCACATGGCGAGCGGCACGCGGGCAAGGGTGAGCGCGCTCGACGCGAGCATCGGCGGCAGCGTGTGCCCTGCACCGCCCAGCGCCCCCTCGAGCACCACCTCCATGCACAGGAACATCTGCGCGGCCGCCGCGATCCGGAGGTAGCGCGCTCCCTCGGCGACGACCGCCGGGTCGGCGCTGAACCAGCCGGCGATCGGATCGGCGAAGATGAGCGCGCCGACTCCGGTGACGGTGCCGAGTCCGGTACAGAACCACACGCTGATCCAGCCGGCGCGTTCGGCACGGTCGACGCGCCCCGCGCCGAGGTTCTGCCCGACGATCGCCGCCGTGGCCGCGCCGAAGCCGACGCCCACCATGTACAACCAGCTCTCCACCCGATGGCCGATGCCGAGCGCGGCGAGCGCCGGTGTGCCGAACTGCGTGGTCGTCCGTGTCAGCGCGACGTAGATGAGGCTGAAGAATGCACCGGTGACCGCGGTCGGCAGCCCGACGCGGATGATCGTGCCCACGGCAAGCGGGCGTGGACGCCGGAGGTCGATGATGCCGCGCCGCACGCCAATCACCAGCGCCATCACGAATGCCGCACCGCGCGTGAGCACCGTCGCCACGGCCGCGCCGGCAATTCCCATCTGCGGGGCTCCCCACAACCCGAGGATGAGCACCGGATCGAGCACGAGGGTGATGGCGATGCTGACCGTGAGCAGGGCGAATGGCGTGCGGGTGTCGCCTGATGCGCGAAATGCGGCATCGACCGCGAAGAAACCGAAGACCAGCGGAGCGCCCATCAGGTAGGCGCCGAGATAGCGGCGACCGAGCGCAGCGATCTCGGCGGGCATGCCCATGATCGCAAAGAGCTGCGGAAGCAGCAGGAGGCCTGCGGCCGCGATCGCGGTGCCCAGCAGCAGCGAGAACACGAGCGCATCACCGGCGATCCGCGCGGCAGCACTCGTGTCGCGCTCCCCGTAGCGGCGGGCAGCCACCGCGGTCAGTCCCACGCTCACCATCTCGCCGGCCGCGATGACGAGCCAGATCCAGAAGACGGACGTCGATACCGCCGCGAGGGCTGCTGCCCCGACGTAGCGCCCCACCCAGTACATGTCCACCGAGATGAAGAGCGTCATCAGCAGCGACGACGCCACCGCCGGCAGCGCGAGGCGGGCGAGCGCACCGGGGAGCGGATCCTCGATGAGGTGCGCGCGCTCCTCCGCCGTCGGGACTGCGACGGGCACGACGCCCTCGTGCGGCTCCAACGGCAGCGCGGCCGCCGAGACATCGTCCGGCGGCCGCGAGGCGTCGCGCATCAC
>JACDHQ010000317.1 GCA_013820975.1 Gemmatimonadaceae bacterium | reverse complement strand
GCTCCAGGCGAGCTGGTTGACGAACGCCGCGAGCTCGGGATCGCCCGATCCCTGGCGATCGGGATTGAACTGGCAGAGTCCCGAGCTCAGCGCGACGAACCAGTTCTCGCCGATTTGCTTCTCCCCGCCGAGCCGCGAGGTATAGAACGCCTCGAGCAGTCCCTTCTCGAGCACTTCCTGCGCGGTGCGGAGATCAGTGTCGGCGGTTCCTGTCTCGAAGCGGATCTGGTCGACCCATCCCCCGAGCTGGTCCCGCAGTGTCCCGCTGGCCCAGGTGCCAATCGTCGGCAGCAGCACCGATGTCGCCGTCTCGGCGCCGCGATCGGTGAACGACCCGATCTCGACGCTCGGCCGTCCCGTGACGAGGTAGCTGATGAGGTCGGACTGCGAGAGGGCGTAGCCCGAGGCGCTCTCGAGCACGAGCGTCGGCTGCGGCAGCAGGAAGCCGGTGAGGCGCGCGCGGACGCGCACGTCCTCCTGCTGGTACTGCTGCACGGTGTAGACGGCGGCAATGTCGAGCGCGGGGTTGAGGTCGGGCGTCCCGAAGAATGTGATGGTCCCGCTCTCCACCTGGAACTCGCGCCGCACCGGGCCGAGATCGAGCCGGTAGGTGCCCCGCTCGGCGTTGAGGGCGCCGGCGAGCGCCAGTCGGTAGGCAACGGTGTCGGCGGTGGCCAGGGATCCTCCCTGGATCTCGTTCACGGCCCGCGTGACGCGCAGCGAGCCACCGAGCTTCACATTCGCCTCGCGAGAGCGCAGCCACACCTCATCACCGAGCTGCACGCTGACGCCGTCGAGCCGGAGATTCTCCACCAGGCGGGACGGGGCCGCGGGCACGAGGCCGCGGTCGCGCACCGTCCGCTCATCGAAGAAGGCGAGCAGGTCCTCGCCCGTGAGGTCCACGATCGACTTTCGGCGCGTATCGGGGATGAAGATCGTGCCGCGGTCCACGGCGACGGTGCCGGTGAGGGTCGCGCCGCTCGTGCGCCCTGCCAGGCGCAATCCGTTGCTGCCGGTGGAGATGTCGAGCTGCGCCACGCGGCTGCGCTCGATCACGTGAAATCCGCGCGCATCGAGGCGCAGGTCGAAGCGCGGATCGGCGAGGTCGCGAAACGAGACGAATCCCGCGAGCGCGACGGTGCCGGACGGTCCGCTCACGGCCGCGACGCGGCGGATCACGATGCTGTCGCTGCCGGGCACCAGTGCGAGGTCGATCTCGAGCTCACGCAGCCGAATACCGAGCGGGATCACCTCGAGGCTGCCGCCGGCCACCCGCACGTAGCCATCGAGTGTCGGGTCGCCCCACGTGCCGGCGAGCTCGATCCGCGACCGGATGACTCCCTGAGCGCGATCCACCTCGGCGCTGAAGGCCTCGACGATCGCGAGGTCGGCGCTGTCGGCGGCGACCCAGCCGTGGATGGAGTCGGTCGGCTGGCGCGTGAGGCTCGACAGCGTGAGCGCGACCGGCAGGTCCACGGCGCCGGCGATCGCGGTCCGCCCCCCACGACGGATATCGAGGTCGGCGCGTGCGAATCCGCTGTCATATGCCGCGCGCGCCGTCACACGATCGAGGCGCATGTCGCCCCACGCTGGCGCGTGCAGGTCGAGGGCACTCCGGATGACCGGATCGTCGCGCGTGCCGCGCAGGGTCGCGGTGAGCGACGCCGTTCCCGAGGCCACGTTGCGCAGCATGAGCACCGTCGCCACGTCCTCGAGCGCAATGGAGTCCACGCGCAGGTCGGCGGCCACCTCGCCGGCCGCCGGCAGAACCGCGGTAAGGCGAATGGTGCCGTGATGCGGGTCGCGGAGGACGAGCGAGTCGAGGAAGGCGCCTCCCGCCGTATCGAGCACGAGGCGGGCAGGATGTGCGAGCGCGAGCGAGTGGTCGCCCGCATTCACCCCGAGCGTATCGATCGTGACGAAGGTGAGCGAGTCGGCGCGCGTGAAAGAGGCGAACAGCTGGGCGCTTGGTCCGTTGCCACCGAAGAGAGTGGCCGCGACCACGCCGCCGTCGGCCCCATCGAAGTTCACGCGGGCGAGCAGGCTGTCGGAGTGGACCCCCAGCACCGACGTGCGCAGCAGCCGCACGTCGGTGCTTCCGGAGCGCGCACCGAAGACGTCGGCAATGTCGAAGGTCGCGAGCGCGCGGTCGGCGGCATTGCTGCCAACGCGCAGCTGCTCGCCGGTGACCGTCCCGCGAACCGCAAGCCGGTCGACCTGGCCCGAGGCGACCGCCTCGACCACGAGCGCCCCACCGAGCGTGTCGGCGGAGATCGTCGCGTCGTCGATTCCCGCCGAGGCGAGGTATTGCCGGAGCGCACCGAGGGAATCGACGGTGGCCCGGATGATGATGGAATCGGCGGGGCCGCCGGCGAGCCCGATGCCGCCGCGCGCCGTCGCCACGACCCCTTCGCCCGAGACCCGCAGCGAATCGATCAGCATCCGGTCGCCGGCGAACCGCAGCCGGGCGGTCGTGTTGCGGAGCCTGAGGTCGTCGAACACCGACCGGTCGAGATCGAGGCTCGCGCGGCCGCCGATGGCGACGAGCGAATCCATCGCCGGCCCGCCCCACAGGAACGCCATGTCGATGTCGTATCGGCCGTTGAGCTGCGTCGGCGGCGGCGCGTCCACGGTGAACACGCGCGCCACGTCGAGCGCGGCGACGGTACCGGTGCCGCGGGCCCGCCACTCGGGTTCGTAGATGTCCACGACGCCATCGAACCGCAGCGTGCCGGCATCGCCGGTGAGCACCGTCGAGAGCTCGAGACTGTCGGTCGTGCCACGTGCCCGCACGGGTCCCGACACGAGGCCCGTGAGGGGCAGTGAGGGGTAGGCCCGCGCCATCATGGGGAGCGACAGCGGCTGTGCGATGATGTCGAGGTCGTACACGAGGAAGTCGTCGCCGTAGGTGACGCGGCCGGCACCCGTGATGCGCGACGGCGTCTCCGGCCCATTGCGATGCGTGACGTCGGCATCGCGAAACCGCACGTCGAGCCACGACGAATCGAGCGTCGCGACCCCGGTGACCGTTCCGCCCAACGGTGGGAATTCCGGATACAGGTGCTGGACCGTGCGGAGGTCGAGCCGCGCTACATCGACTCGCAGCCCGAGGAACTTGGTGAACGCAGGGTCGAGGATGTTCAGGCCGCCCCGAGCCTGGAACACGGATGTCGCACCGCGGACATGCTTGTCGCGGTAGGTGACGTCGGCCCGATCGACGATGAAGTTCGTGAGCGGCCCGCCGCGCGCCTGCACCGTGCCGGTGAGCGTGCCCTGCCAGTCAACCGGAAAGGGGGCGCCGGCGAAGGTGCGGATGAGGTCGAAGTCCACGGGATCGGCGCGGACGTCGACATCCTTCACCACAAGTACCGGACCGCCGACGCCGAAGGTCATCGCCCCCTGGATGCGCGAGCCGACGCTGCGCACGTCCATCGACGACAGGCGGTAATCGATGATGCCCAGGTCGGACCGATCGTTGCGGATGTCGAGCACCAGCCGGCCCCCGCCCGTGCGCGGCATCGTCGGGTACACCCACGCCACGTCGGTCAGGGAGACGCTGTCGGCCCAGACACGGGCATCGTAGCGGATGGGCAGGTCGCTCCCCCACACCACCTTGCCGCGCGCACGGCCCGTGGACGCGCGCGTGGCGAAGTGCCGGGACTCGAACCAGACCGAGTCCCCGAGGTGGCGCACCGTCAACTGCGCGTTGCGGAACTCGAAGGGCGGCTCGCTCTCGACCACGCTCGCCGTATCGACGACGAAGAGCCGGCCGACGCTGTCGGGATCGGCGATGCGGGCATGCGAGACCACCGCGTTCGCCTCGGTCCAGCGATACGTGTGCGCGAAGTGGCCGGAGGCAGTGCGGTGGAATGCGCCTCCCGGCCGCGCGAGGTGGTCGCGGATGCTGCTGTCGCGCTTCCCCCCCGTGTGCGAGTCGGCGGGATGCCACGGCATCGTGAGCAGGAAGGTGCCGTCGCGGACCCGCGCCCGGTCGATGAC